>JBAYVX010000113.1:0-5962 GCA_041674365.1 Kiritimatiellales bacterium
AACCAGAGAAAACCAAGACCCGCGCCGAGCAGTGCGCCACAGAAAACAGCCAGTTCGCCCGCGCCTTTCACAAACGGAACCTGAAGATATTCAGCAAAGGCGAAGTGTCCGGCCACATAAGCCATCACCAGATAGGCTGCCGCCGCCGAGTTGGTACAGCCGATGGCCAGTCCGTCGAGCCCGTCGGTCAGGTTCACGGCATTGGAAGCGCCCACCAGCACAAGGAAAAGAAAAAGCAGCGTCCCAAACAGTCCCATGGATGCGATTACCGGAAACTTGACGAACGGCACCATGAGTTGTTGAGTGCGTTCGCAGGTTTCAGGATTCGAACAGAGCGCGAAAAACAACAGCAGTGTCCAGCCGGCCTGTGCCAGCAGCTTCATCCTCGGAGAAAGTCCTTTGGCCCGCTTGATTTTAGCGGAATCATCAATAAACCCGAGCACACCAAGAAAGCAAAACGTTGTCAGCGCACAAAGCATGAAAAAGTTGCCCGGTTCGGCCCACAGCACCGTTGCTGCAACCGTGCTGAAAATAATCATCAGCCCGCCCATGGTCGGCGTGCCGACTTTCGCGGCGCGTTCCAGCCCGGCCACCCGCGTATCCTCGCACTGCTCCCCGAAATTAACGGCGCGCAGTTTTTCAATGAGCCACGGGCCGATGAGGAGACTGAGAATAAACGCGGTGCCAGCGGCCAATACGGCGCGGAATGTGATGTAACGAAACATCCGAAGCGGTGAAAACACATCGGTAAATTGAGACAGCCAGTAGAGCATAAATAATTCTCCATATTAAATTTTGGTTTTCAGTTCTTCTAAAATGGTTTCGAGCTGTTCGCCGCGTGATGCTTTAAAAAAAGCCATGTCGCCCGCGCGGAGATGCTGCCGCAAAACATCAACAGCGGCGGTTTTATCCAATCCGATTATGCCGTTGCAGACGATCTGCGCGCCGGTCTCCCCGACGGTAATGACGCCGTCAAATTTCAATGTATCCACAAACTGTCCCAGTTCGCGGTGTTCTGTTCCGCTCTGTTCACCCAGTTCGCGCATTCCCCCGAGTACCGCGAAACGGCGCCCTTCGCACGGAAGTTCTGCAAAGGTTTTAAGCGCCGCGCGCATGGAAAGCGGATTGGCGTTATAGGCGTCATTAATAAAAACAATTCCGTTGTGCAAAGTACGTTCCCAGCGCATCGGTGCGGGTTTGAAGGCGTTAAGGCCAGACTGAACCGCTTTGGGCGAAAGGCCGAGCGCGAGGCCAAGCGCGGCGGCGCGGCGCGCATTGAGGGTCATATATTCGCCGGGCAGCGGCACTGTGAATTCAAACGGCTCTTTGCCGAAGGTAACGATCCGGCCTTTGCATTTCGATTTGAACAGATCAAACCATTCCGAGGTTTCGTCGAGCAGTGCGTTATCGGCGTAAGCCAAAAGCGAAGCTTTTTCCTCCGCGATTTTTTCCAAACCCTGGAAAAATTCGATGTGCGCTTTTCCAATGTCTGTAAGAACCGCCCAGTCGGGTTTGAGCAGCGAAGCCAGAAGGTCAATTTCGCCGGGATGATTCATACCAAGCTCAAAAACAAAAAAGTCGGCGTTGCGGTCGGCGGCTAACATACTGAGCGGCAGGCCGATGTCATTGTTCCAGTTGCCAAGCGTTTTGGATACCGTACCTTTTTGCGTCAGCATGGTGGCAATGAGTTCTTTGACCGTGGTTTTGCCGACGCTGCCGGTGACCCCGATGACGGTGCCCGTCCAGCGGCTGCGCACACCGGAAGCCAGCGCCCACAACGCGGAAATTGTATCGGGCACAACCATCTGCGGAGTTTTTCCAAGGTTTGGAAATTCGCGGTTAACAATGAGGCCTGCCGCGCCCTTTTCAACCGCCTGCCGAACAAAACCGTGTCCATCATGCGTCGCACCTTTGATGGCGATATAGATATCCCCCGGCCTCAAGGTGCGCGTGTCGTGGGAAATTCCAAGGATTGGAAAATTTGTATCTGAATTTTTCCACCCGAGCGAAGCGAGAGAGGCCTCGCTATCGCGAGGCAATGACCGCAGGGAGTGGCAACGATTGGAAACCCATGCGGCGCATTCGGCGGCGCTGTATTTTATCTGATCCATTTAAAGTGCCTCCCGGACAACTTCGCGGTCGTCGAAAGGAAATATTGCGCCGTTAAATTCCTGATAGGTTTCGTGCCCTTTGCCTGCAACCAGCAGAATGTCTTTTTTCCCGATCAGTTCAAGGCCGCGCGCAATGGCGGCTTTGCGGTCGAGGACGATCTCATATTTGCGTTCGGAGTCAAACCCGCCGGCGATGTCGGCGGCGATCTTTTCAGGAATTTCATTGCGCGGGTTGTCGTTGGTGATGATGGAATAATCTGCCAGCCGCGCGGCAACTTTACCCATTAAGGGACGCTTGCCTTTATCGCGGTTTCCACCGCATCCGAAAACAACGACCAGTTTACCCGGAGTAATGTCGCGCAGGGTTTGCAGGACATTGTTCAGGGCGTCGTCGGTGTGGGCATAATCCACATATATGTGCTTTCCTTTGGTGTTGGGAACCGGCTCGAGCCGTCCGGGGACGTTTTCCATTCCCGCCAGCGCTTTGACTATGATTTCGACAGGAATACCGAGTGCGGCGGCGGTAGCGAAGGCAGCCAGAGCGTTGCAGAGATTAAAGCGTCCGATGAGCTTTAAAGAGATGTCTGCATTACCCCAGGTGCTTGTTACGTGCATCCGTGAGCCGTTTGCGTCGCTGACGGCATCGTGTCCGCGGACTTCTGCACACGGGTCGAATCCATAGGAAACACAGCGGGTTGTGAGGCGGGTCTCATTGAGCAGCCGGCAGCCCCAAAGATCATCGCGGTTGATAACGGCATAGCGCCGTACCTGAGAGAAGAGGCGGCATTTCACTCCGAAATATTCTTCGAGCGTTCCGTGATAGTCGAGGTGATCCTGCGTGAGGTTGGTGAAAACGGCGGCGTCGTAGAGAATGCCGTGGACGCGGTGCTGGGCAAGCGCATGAGAAGAAACCTCCATGACCATGCTGTCGCATCCGGAACGATCCATCTGCATAAACATGTTTTTAAGATCTGGTGCTTCCGGCGTGGTGCGCGATGCCGGAATGATACGGTCTCCGATTTCGTAACGTACCGTGCCGATCAGCCCCGGCTTCCGTCCGGCGGCTTTAAAAATCTCGCGCAGCATGAAACTGACCGTGGTTTTCCCGTTGGTTCCGGTGATGCCAATGGTACAGAGACGCGCAGACGGATGACCGAAAAACCGTCCCGCCAGCTTTGCCAGCGCGAGCCGCGCATCAGCGACTTGTACGCAGGGAAAACTTCCACCAGAGGCACAGGGCGTCTGCGAAACAACCGCAGCGGCACCGCGTTGAATAGCATCTTCCACATAGGCGGCACCATCTGCCTTTTCCCCATGAAGTGCTACAAACAGAGAGCCGGGCACAGCACGGCGTGAATCGTACACGATTCCGGTGATGTCACAGGAGGTATCACCTGAGATTTCCACCGTTTCGACAGCCGTTAACAGTTCTTTGAGCGTCATAGGGTTCTCACTCCGAAATATCTTCTTCACCGGATCCACCGGTCTCAATATCGGTTAAATATTCAGTTGTAAAGCCTTCCGGCGGTATGCGCAAATAACGTACTGTCTGGTCGGCAATTTCGCGGAAATAGGGGGCACAAACCGTTCCGCCATAGTATCCGCCCTGCTGAGGTTCATCGGCAACCACAATGATGCTGATGGCAGGATTTTCAACCGGCAGGAAGCCGACAAACGAAGCGATGAACTTGTCGTGATAATATCCGCCCTGCTCCAGATTCACCTTTTGCGCGGTGCCGGTTTTTCCCGCCACCAGATAGCCCGGCAATGCGGCCTGCGGAGCGGTGCCGCCGGGCTGGGTAACGCGCGCCAGCAGGCGCCGCATCTGCTTAGCCGTCTCAGGACGAATCGGCCGGGCCAGCACTTCCGGTTGTGCTTCAGCCACCGTTTCTCCCTGAGTATTCACCACTTTGCGGATAATAAGCGGCCGCATGCGTATGCCGTCATTCGCAATGGTGTTGATGGCATTTAATATCTGCATCGAAGTAACGAGGACTTCGTGACCCATGGCAATACGGGTAATGCTCATTTTTGACCAGCGGTCGGGGTTCCAGAGAATACCTGCATCTTCTCCGGGAAGTTCAAGACCGGTGCGTTCACCAAAACCGAAGGCGCGCAGCGATTGGTACACTTTGGCGTTACCCATCTGGAGCGCCACTTTGGCCGCACCGATGTTACTTGATTTTTTAATGATGTCGGCAACGGTTAATTTGCCGTATTCATGTGAGTCATGGAGCACCGCCCCGCCGTAATACCACTTCCCGTTTTCACAATCGAAAATATCGGTCGCGCGCACGACGCCGCAGTCGAGCGCCGCAGCAATAATCATTGCTTTCATGGTCGAGCCGGGCTCATAGGTATAATTAATCGTGCGGTTGCGCATCCATTCGACCGGTGCCGTGTTAAAGCGGTTAAGATTAAAGGTCGGCAATGATGCCATGGCCAGAATTTCTCCGGTGCGCACGTTCTGCACAATGGCCCACGCGGCGGCGGGATGGTATTTCGCCATCAGATTATCGAGCGCGACCTCGGCAAAATGCTGAATCTGCTGATCAAGGGTCAAATACACATCCGAGCCGGACTGCGGATCAATGTCAACCGTACGGCGGCTGTATATCTCGTGCCGACGTCCGTCTTTCTGGCTGATGCGCAGTCCGGAAACCCCCTGCAGTAAAGTATTCATGCGCTGTTCGATACCGGCACTGCCGACTCCCTCATAATTGGCATAACCGATGACGTGGGCACCCAGTACCCCTTTGGGATAGTCGCGGATCGGAACATCTTCAAAAATCAGCCCTTTCAAATTCATCGCCCGCAGAGGTTCAACGGCCTCTGCGCGCATAAATTTCTGAATCCGAACGTATTGCCGGTCCGGTTGATTGAGCAGATTCCAAACTTCGGAACGTTTCATCGAAAGCCTACTGGAAAGCGCATCACAAGCCGTCTGAATATCGCCGTTCTCCAGAATAAACTTTGGATCGGCGCAAACATGTTTGGCTGCAATATCCACCGCAAGCATGTTGCCGTTACGGTCGAGAATCCGCCCGCGCGGACCGCGGGTTTCCTGTTCAAGATGACGGCCGCTTTCAATGCGTGCCAGCGTTCCGGGAGAAGGCCGTAAATGTAAAAAGGCCAGGCGAACACCCAGCCCAATGAAAACCGCCGTGATCACGACGGACGTTAAACCTGTTCTCCCTTTATACTTCATCCATAGAGATCCATTGGAACGCTATTTGTTGAAAGCGAGGGCTGCAACCGAAGTGCCGGCACCGCTGCGTACGCGCACGATCTGCTGTTCATCCGGCAGATGCATAACCAGCTTATGGCGCTTAAGCGCGCGATCCAGATTGGCGGGTGCCAGCAGGTTCGACCAGCGATCCTGCTCATTGATCATACTGCGACGGGTATCGCGCTGCACAGTTTCCAGCCGCTTGATCTCCTGCCCGAGCATGTCGCAACGGGCACACAACCAGACATAACTGAGACCGAACACAGCCACGAAGACCAGAAAATTGGCCAGTACCACCGGAAACGGAATCCGCACCTGTGCTTTACGGCTTCTTGTTCTCTGTCTTTTTTTCATGCTGCCTTCTCCCTCTCCACAGCGCGCAGTTTTGCAGAGCGCGCACGCGGGTTATCTTTTAATTCCTGTTTCGAGGCCGTCAGCGGCTTTTTCGTCAGCAGCCGCACGGCCGGTTCGTCATAAACCAGTTTTTCGCCGCCCTGCTGAAGCGACTCGCGCTTCACCGTGTGACGCTTAAAAAATTCCTTTACCAGACGGTCTTCCAGACTGTGGAATGTGATCACCGTCATCCGTCCGCCTTCGCGCAGCATCGAAAGTCCGGTGCCCA
>JBAYVX010000114.1:0-5898 GCA_041674365.1 Kiritimatiellales bacterium
ACGGCGGCTAGCTTGCGACGCAGAACCTGCACAAGAAAATTGCCGTCCCCGCACGCCGGTTCCAAGAAGCGGGAGTCAATGCGCTCAGTCTCGCCCTTCACCAGATCAAGCATCGCCTCGACCATCCACGCAGGAGTAAAAACCTCCCCGTGATCGGCGACCCGTTCTTTCGACTTTATTTGATTCGCGCTCATACCCGGAAACTTATTCCTCTTCCAGCGGCTCGGGAACATAAACCCGTTTCAAGGGGAGCATGCCTTTGTATTTGGAGTCAAACTGATCGTAGTGACTGAGCACCAAGTTGACCAGTTCATTGCCATCGATCAGCCGCAGATTGCTTTTGTTTCGAGCCGTGTTAAGGGCCTGATTGGTGAAGGTGCCCAAAGTGATAAACAGTCCGTATTCCGTCGGAGAAAGCTTGCCGATAAGCTGAGAGACAACCGGATCGCCGATACTCCCCTCCGTGCTTTTCACCTGCACTTTGATGATCGGCGGTTCAAACCCCAATTCGTCTTTATGCGCTATGATGTCAATGCCGCCGTCCGGACCGGGCGGTGCAATGCGGGTGCGGTAGCCCATCGCGCCAAGCAGATGACCGACAAATTCCGCGAAGCCGTGCCCCTTGAGTTCCTGCGCCAGTACCTTGAGGATAAAATCGCGAGTGTTTTGTTCAATGTCTTCGGAAACATAGGTGACAGTGTCATCCGGCTCTCCGGCGGGTGTTGTTTGTTGCCCGCCCAGTGCGGCGAGAAACTCTTCAGCGTAGCTTTTGATCTGAAAGAAGCTCATCGCCGAACCGGTCTCGTAGAGAGCTCCCTGTGTAAATCGTGTTCGCGGAAAATGTTGCAGCCATTTAACTGCGCGGCGATTCGGATACGTCTCGGCGTTTCGCTCCACATATTCATAATTGCCGATGACCTCCCCAATATGAATCTGTCGGTCGCTTTTCGATGGATAAACGACCAGATCGCCGACCTTGGTCTCATGGAGAAAACGGAAAAGCTGTCCGGCCGCGACCGGGTAGTAGCCGGGTTTGCGATCAGGATAACGTTGGGCAATCCGTTCCTTGAACGCATCGCGATTAGGCTGAAGCTCTGAAAGGTTTCCAGCCTGATCCCAACCCAGCGCAATTTGGTTTTTCTTTAGAAAAATGGAGTCGGCATCGCTTGTTTTACCGGCATGAATACCCCAGATCGTTGCATTACTGTAGTCCCTGCTGCTCATGCCTGCCCCTTTCCGCCTTCATACCGGCGCGATTTTCCAATGATTGGAAGGTTTCTACCCCTTTTTTCCAATGGTTGGAAGCGCTGGGTGAAACATTCGGTAGTGGGTCAGTTTGAAATTCGCTCATCTTGACCGCTTAAGCATTCAAATGCTACTCTTCGGTCATGAGTAAGAAAACTAAACGTCCAGCCGACATTAATCAATTAGCAAAGTCCATCGTCGAACAGGCTACGACTGAGAAGCCCAACGAAACGCCAAAGCATGACGCCGACACTATCCGCGAAGTTATGCGCGAAATGGGACGTAAAGGCGGTTTAAAGGGCGGGAAGGCGCGGGCTGAGAAGTTATCCGCTAAACGGCGCAAGGAAATTGCAAAGAATGCGGCTAAAAAAAGATGGGCGGACAATCAGTAATTGCTGATTTTGCGCCTCTGATTAAAAAAAATAGTGTTTTTTTTATATATAATCTTATTAATGCAAGTGCTTTGTTATTAAATTGTTGCGCGTTGCTTATATGGTTAATTTACCATCCTATACAGTCAGCCTACAAATATCGTCTTGCCATATACACGTCATAGTAGTAAACACTCCGTCATTGAATTAATGAACGGAGGTTTGTTATGAGTAACCATGTCTTGCTAACAATAGGTGACCTGAAGAAAAAAATTCAGACAGACGAGGAGAACATTGTTCGCCTCAAGAAGACAATCAACGACCTGTGCGGCATTGCGGGCATACCTGCTGAGTATCAAAGTGATGATCTTATCGTTAATGTAGCACAGACGGCGGAGATAAGACCCGACCTGTTCCATGCGCGGCCTCTCGCGACCGTTATTCGCGAATTCTTGGAGATGCGCAAGGCAAGAAATATAGGGCCTGCGACAACGAACGAAATCTACACCGCCCTCACAAAAGGCGGATATGAATTCGGTTCTAAGAATGAAGGTAACGCCATGATCGTCCTTAATCAGGCGATACGCAAAAATTCTGTTTTCTACCGATTGCCGAATAATACCGTGGGCCTTACAGAATGGTATCCAGGAGCTAAGAAGAAAAAATCTACTGGCGCGGATGATGTCGCCTCTGGCGATGAGGCCAGCGCAGGAGAGGAAGAAAAGAAAATTTAGCCCCGAAAGGAGAAAACATGATTAATTATCTTATTAGTAACCGCGCCCGTTACACGCCGATCAACGGAGCGCAAAAGAAATACGCCTAGCTTGAGATTGACGCCAATCAACCACTCAAGCTAGGCGCTAGGCACCAGAAGCTTTCCGTGTGCGTGAACGAAGCGCGCGGAATGACCGGTTAAGGTCGGTAGCCTCTCTAACTTCAAAAGAACGCTACTAGAAGTATCCTGCCCGGTCAAGCATAGTCGTTCATAATTAGGAGACTGATTATGAAAAAAAATCATATTCCAGTACCGGCAGGCAAGAGACTTATCTTCCGTCCTTGGATCACAAATCCAAAGACAGGGCAGCGAGTCTACCCTAAGAGGGGGCGTTTCTTTCCTCTCTTGGTAAATGCCTAATGGACGCGGCGGGGTGTAGAAAACCTACATCCCGCCTTTCTATACCTTTGGCGTCAGACTACTTTTCGCCGAGGGTCAGCTTCTGCTTGGAGTCAATCCACTGCTGGAGCACGATCTTGCAGTATTTGCTCTTGCTGATGTGCATGGAGGTTGCCCGCTTTTCCAGCTCATCCGCCATTTTCTTGGGCATGTTGATGCCGATGGTCTGGGTGCCTTTGCCGATTGGGTTCGTCGCCATAATTGATCTCCTTTGTTTTAAACGAAGTGTTTCTATCGGCGCAGAATAGAGACCCCGCCGGACGGTGTCAACGCAGGCGGGGCGTTAAACTTTTGAACTGTTAGGCCGCGAGGGCGGCGGCGAGGCTTTTGATCTTTTTGACCAGTTCCTCCGGTTTGAGTTCCGGCGCGGTCTGCGCCAGTTTCTCGACCGCCTTGTGCGGATCAGGCCGTTCCCCAGCCCCTCCGGTGAGCATTTTCGGCATGGCGGTTTCGAGCGCCGTACGGAACGCTTCGCGTCCGGGGCGGAAGTAGTGTTTCAAGACCACCTCAACCGTTGAATGGCCGGTGACGCGGCGGACCAGCTCCATCGGTACGCCCGCCGAGAGCGCCATGGTGATCCACGTCGTCCGTAATGAGTGGAAGCCTTTGATGGTGGCGTCCTGCAGCCGGTCGGCGCAGACCTGCTTGGTTTCAATTCCTGCCGCCTTGAGAACCTGCTTTACACGCCACGACATGCCGAAGTTCTTTTTGCCGTAAAGAGCGGCGGCTTCAGGGAAAACGTATTCACTGCGGCGCGGCTGCCTTTCAATCTCTTCCCGCAGGATCGGGAAAAGCGGGATCTCGGCGGTTTCGCCGGTCTTGGATGTTGTGACCGTGATGAATCCTTCCAGCAGATCGACATCTTCCCATTTGAGCCGGCAGCAGTCGCCCTGGCGCATGGCCGTGCACATACCGATCACAAAAATCGGTCTCATGATATTATCGGCATGCTTCAGGATGTCGTTCAGTTCCTTCTGAGAAAACGGCTGGTGGTGCACTGTCGTTTTGATCTTAGTCGGGCATCCCGCAAACGGATTGGTGATGATTCCGCCATGAATGCCGACTTTTTCAAACAGGCTTTTCAGCAGGTGCAGCTTGTCATTGTAGGTGGCCGCGGCATAACCGGTTTCTTCCAGATGCCGGAGCCAGTGTTCAGCGATTCGCGGCGTCACCTGTGCCAGCGTTTTTGCTAACGGATATTCCTGTTCGATAAATTCACGAAACTTTTTGAGCGTCGCACACTGATTCTTTTCCCATAGCACCGCGCGCTTCCTGCGCTGAGGCAGGTTCCGCCAGACTTTTTCGATGTCCTTGAGGTTCACCTGCCGGACATCCTCACCCGCCTTGATCTCGTAAAGTTCCTGTAAATGATGCGATGCCGACTTCCGACTGCTGGCTTCCGCTTTCAGTTCATCCAGCTTGAGCTGCGCCCTCATCCGAGAGCGCTCGAAGGGCACGTTACCAACCTCCTTAAGCGATTGGGGAATGCTGCCTTCGATCTCGATCCCCAGATTGATGTAATGCCGCTTACCTTCTGCGGTGAAATTTCCATACCACCATTTAGAACGAATTGAGCCGTCTTTGCGCCGTGTGATTTCCAGTCCCATGACTTTCTCCTTATCTTGCGTTCGTATGCAACGCCCCCATACAAAGAGGGCGAATCAAACGGGCAAAACAGAAGTATCTACAGAACACCGCCTTGCCCGGCGCAGATGGAGAAATAAAAAAACTCCCAACCGGTTGATTGGAAGCTGTTTAGATGGTCGGGGTGACAAGATTCGAACTTGCGACTTCTACGTCCCGAACGTAGCGCTCTACCAGGCTGAGCCACACCCCGCAAAATATACTAAACTGACAATCCGGTTCCGAAAATGAGTGGACATCGTACTCGGCCTGTTTTGTTTGACAAGCCCAAGCTTTGAAAATATTGCATTACGGCAATTCCGCCGGTATCTGCCAGTCCACCGAATCAAGACTCCGGTTGAGATCCCTTAGTTTCTCTTTAGTGTCTGCACCGTGGAAAACAACCAGACTCCCTTCGTAATCTCCAGTCAGCTTACGCAGGTTGCGATCTGTTTCTATCCCGCCATCTCCGCTTTCAGCGGGTACAAGACAGACAAAGTTAATCACAGGTTTAATCACTCCGCCGGGGGCGTATTCAGACTGAATCACTGTATTGAGATGGTCTCTGATTTGAGCGGGGGTATAACGCAGATACGAAAGGACATCCCGTACAAATGGCTGAGGAAGTCCTTGAGCCTTGCGAAGTTTGTTTTCTTCCTCAATGGCCTTAAGCGCTTCTTTCAAAAGGGCATCCCGTTGTTTTTTGTCAGGCTTCAGACTTATTTGCCCAATTGCAGCGCCGTTAGCTGATGTTGTTGTCGTGGGTGCCGAGGAAGTATCCACGACATTTCCCTCCTCATCCACGTCCTGGGTATCATCGCCGGCAATTGTTGCGCCGCTGATCCATGAATCCCAAACGGAGAAATCGAGCAGTTTATGCCCTTTTTCGCGATTCACCATCTGCTCACCCCATCCGGTGCCTGTCATAAAAACCACATCGGACTTTTGTTCCATGGCGGCCTGCAAGGCTCTCACCCAGCCGGAGGAGTCGACGCCGACAATCGTGCCGTAATCCTTCACCGGAAACCCATTGGCTGGATTTTCCGGGAACCCTGGCTTTAACGGGTCGCTATCGACCGGCAGAAGCCAGACTTTTAGTGCCGCAATATTTTCCGGAACAGCCGGTACCATTTGAGGCTGAAACAACGCAAGTTGCTGTCCGTTGTGCAGGATGACATTAAACTGCACATTGCTTTGCAGCCCTTCTACCCCTTTTAGCACCTGATCTTTGATAAAGCTATAGCTGAAGGTTCCTCCGTTTTCGTCGGACACCATGCTTTCAGAAGCATCCAGAATAAACGCAATACGCGCACCGGTTCCAGCAACACCGAAAAAAGTTACCGGCGAAACAACCGGTTTGGATTCAGCAACCTCGACCGTCGTTTGAGCATCGCTTCCCGCACTGCCGGCAACCGGATCTCTTCGGAAAAATTCAAGCTGCCCGTTATAGCGCCCGGTCACAGCTGACAGATATCCCAGAGATCC
>JBAYVX010000115.1:0-5764 GCA_041674365.1 Kiritimatiellales bacterium
ATTTTCGGCGCGCCGCTGACAGTTCCGGCGGGAAACGTGGCTTTCATGACGTCGTAGGCGTCGTGCCCGGGCGACAACGTACCGGTAACATCGGAGACGATGTGCATGACGTGGCTGTAGCGCTCGATAACCATCTGCTCCGGCACCCGGACGCTGTTGAATTCGCAGACGCGGCCGACATCGTTGCGGCCGAGATCAACAAGCATGACGTGTTCGGCCAGCTCCTTGGGATCGGCGAGCAGATCTTTTTCAAGTGCAAGGTCTTCGGCTTCTGTTTTTCCGCGCGGACGGGTTCCGGCAATCGGACGGAGCTCAACCCGGCGGTCTTCGCAGCGCACATGAACTTCCGGCGAGGAGCCGACGAGCGCGCTTTCGGCGAGATCAAGGCAGAACATGTAGGGCGACGGATTGATGGCACGCAGTGCGCGGTAAACGTCCAGCGAATCGGCGGTATTCTCCACTTCGAACCGCTGTGAAAGCACAACCTGAATGATATCGCCGGCGCGGATGTATTCTTTGCCCTTTTCAACCATCGCGTGATATTCCGGAAGGGTCATGTTCGACTCGGGCACAACCTGCTCGACATCAAGATGTGCATCAATCAGCACCCGGTTGACCGGCTGCATGAGCGCCGCGCAAAGCTCGTTGATTTCCGCCAGCGCCTCATCATAAGCCTTGTTCGCGTCGCCGTCCACATAGGCGTTGGCGACCACTTTCATGGTGTGGTTGACGCGGTCGAAAATAATAATGGCGTTGGTGACCATCATGACCATGTCGGGGTTGCCGATGATGTCTTCTTTGATCACCGGAACGCGCGGCTCAAAAACGGAAACCATGTCGTAGCCGAGAAAGCCGACCGCGCCGCCGATAAAGCGCGGAAGCGCCGGATCGCGGACGGGTTGATAACGACTCATATATTCTTTGAGCACGTCGAGCGGGTCGGCATTGCGGACTTCGCGGTGGGTATCGCCTTCGGTGATTTCCGTCACCAGGCCGCGGGCACGGAGGATGGCGCGCGGATTGCCGCCGATGAAGGAATAACGGCCGATGTGTTCGCCGCCCTCGACGCTTTCGAGCATCCAGGTGTGCGAGGCGTGGTCTTTTTCGCGCAGAAAGGTGCGCACCCGCTCGTAGGCGGAAACCGGCGTTTCCTGATCGGCCAGAATTTCTTTCCAGACCGGAATCAGGTTCCCCTGTTTTGCCTTCTTTAAAAATGTCTCTCTGCTTGGTTGCACACTCATGGTTCGCCCTGTGATTAAAGCGCTTTTTTACCTGCAACCGGCTTCCGGCGCAAGGCCATTGCATGGCGGCTTGCGACTTTCTTCCAATGTTTGGACCCGAGCGCAGCGAGAGCGGCTCCGCTATTGCGGAACAACGACCGTAGGGAGAGGCAAAAATCTCCCGCAAAAAAGCATCACGGAAACAAAGACCAATTTGCTATAAACGGCTCATGGCCGCTGCATCACCTGCAAAAAAAGGGTTCACGCTGAAACAGTTCCTGAGTTTTCTCGGGCCGGGCTTTCTGGTGACCGTTGGTTTTATCGACCCCGGAAACTGGGCGACCAATATCGAAGGCGGCTCGAAGTTCGGCTATCAGCTTCTCTGGGTGATCACTCTGAGCACGCTGATGCTGATCGTGATTCAGCATATGGCCGCCAAGTTGGGGATTGCCACCGGCAAGTCGCTGGCAGTGAATATCCGTGAACGGTTTCCAGCTCCGGTCTCCGCCTTTCTGGGTATGACCATCGTGCTCGCCTGCGTTGCGACGGATGTGGCGGAGCTGATCGGCGGAGCGATCGGCTTTAATCTGCTGCTCGGCCTGCCGCTGTGGGCCGGAGCTCTGCTGACGGTTTTTCTTGAAATTTTCCTGATCGTCAGCCAGCGCTACCACCGGCTTGAAACCATCATCGTTGGGTTTCTCGGCATCATTGCCTGCTGCTACGCAGTTGAAGTTTTTATCGTAAAACCCGACTGGGCGGTGCTGGCTCCGTCTCTTGTGGTTCCGCACGTGAACCGAAGCAGTATTTATGTGGCGATGGCGATCCTTGGCGCGGTGGTGATGCCGCATAATATTTTCCTGCACTCCAACGTCATCCACAGCCGCAAATGGGGCGTCTCGGAAGAAGAGAAAATGACGCTTTTAAAATATGAAAAGTTCGACACATTGACAGCCATGGTGCTGGGCTGGGTCGTTAACTCCGCCATGATTATTGTGGCGGCGGCTGTTTTTTCAAAAAATCACATGATTGTGACCAGTATCGAACAGGCCTCGGCTACGCTGAAGCCGCTGGCCGGTCCACTGGCCGGGTTACTGTTTGCGATAGCGCTGGTTTTTGCCGGCGTTGGTTCTTCGATTACCTCGTCGATGGCTGAGGCCAACGTGATCACCGGATTTCTGGGTAAACCGGAAGATCCGCGCACCCTGCTCTACCGGATTTCTGTTTTCGTCACAGCCATTCCGTCGTTCATCATTATCCTGCTCAGTATGGATACATTTAAAATCCTGATTTTCAGTCAGGTCGTACTGAGCATCCAGCTGCCGTTCACGCTGGTTCCGCTGCTGATTCTCTGCCGCAGCCGCAAGGTAATGGGCGGATTCCGCAGCAGCTCGGGAGAGTTTATCGCCGCCGTACTCATTTCCCTCATCGTCATCGCGCTTAATATCTATCTGCTCTATTCAACCCTCAGCGGAGGAACTTGACATGCAAGTGTACAAAAAAATTCTCGTAACCATCGACTGCTCGCCGGTGGATCAGGCCATTATTCAGCACGTCACCCCGCTGGCCGTTCAAAACAGCGCTCAGGTTTGCCTGCTGCATGTGGTGCACGCCCATACACTTGACCAGCGCCGCGTCCTGCGCTCACAGGCCGAAGCCTGCCTCGAAAAACATTGTGAAACCCTGCGCGCGCAAAGCGTTGAAGTGAACCAGATTATCCGCTACGGCGAGCCGGATGAAGAGATCATGAAAGAAATCGAAAACGGCGATTATGATCTGGTGACAATGGCGACACACGGCCATAAATTTTTCGGAGATCTTCTCTTCGGCAGCGTCTCCAGGAAACTTAAACACAAAATTACCATCCCGCTGCTGTTGTTGAAACCGTAGTTTTTCCAAACATTGGAACCGGCACAGCCGGCTTTCTTTAATTTTTTACAACCCCCGAAAAACCCATCGTCTAAAAGACAAATACCGGGCCTACAAGCAGCGAAGTATCTTTTGTGGTGTTTTGCTCCTCATATTCAAACCGGGCAATGACTCCGACTTTTGGACTGAACATCGCAGTTCCCCATACACGGAAGTGATGGTTGAACGTGTCGTGATCCATATCCTGCGAGAGATAGTATTTGGCATCCGCGCCGAACATCCTCCAGTGCCAGTAAGCCGAAACGCCGTACACGGCGATATCGGAACGATTCCGGCTATTGCCGCCCATAAACGCCGGTTTTTCAGTTCGTACAGTTTCCTGCGCATATCCGATGTAGGGATTGATCGACAGATGCTTCGACGGGATCCGCCAGACCACGCCGATTTTTCCGAGCGGTTCGGTTATAGTCATTTTCATTTGGGCGGCTTCTATATTTATCTGATGCCAGACATAGCTGCCGCCCAGATACCAGGTCAGCCGGGCCTTCGGGTCGCCATACAGACCGAACGAAGAGATATTCCCCCACACTTCGCTGTTATTGACGTCGGTGAAAAACATTGTGTTATTAACAATGAAACGCGGCGTGGCATACATTGCAAAAAAACCGTACTCCGGACTGCTGTCGGCCGCCCCGGTTTTCAGGTCTTCATTCTGCGCCCAACCGATAAGCGGACTGACAATCCACGCAGAAGCCGGATGCGGCACCGCAGCTACATCTTCCGCCCAAACCGGATTCCATATAGCCTGAATAAACAGGAACAGAACAATCGTTTTCCGGAAATGCCGGGTATTTAAGGTCATTATACAACTCTCATCGGAAGCTTAATTAGAGGAAATCCCGACTGAACCGACAATGAGTCGAAGGGCAAGATTGGCCTGCATAGAGGCGACGATGCCGACGCGGGGAGCCATCAGTCCACAGCCGGGGCGTGCGCCGGTTTCGAGATCACCGACGATATAAATATTGCGACCCATTTTTTTAACGTCAATGGTTTCTTCCGGCCCGAAGCCCGCCATGCCGGAAGCACCGATAAATGGAACATCCGGTTTCTGCGCCGTGAACGCCTGCAAGAGCATTGATTTCTGATCTGCGCGGTCAAACGCTTCGATCATTACATTCACTTTTCCAAACATTGGAAACAAATTATCCGGCACCAACTTCACAGCGTGACTCTCGACCTCAACATACGGATTGATTTTCCGAAGATTGGAAACCAGCGCGTCGGTTTTAAACATGCCGATCTGGTCGACAAAATACTGTTGTCGATTCAGATTGCTCGGCTCGACAACATCAAAATCGGCAACAATCAGTTTACCGACGCCGACACGCGCAAGCGCCACGGCAACCGCCGAACCGAGCCCGCCAAGCCCTGCGATACCAACCGTTGCAGTTTTGACTTTGGCATGCACACCGGGCGTATGGCGCGAGGCCATCAGTGCTTCGAGTTCGTCTGCTGACGGCATTTCGCCGCGTGTAATCAGACTGACTTCATCGCCCTCTTTCAGTGATGCGTCTTCGCTCATCGCCGCACCGTTGAGAATCACCACATCGGCAGAAAGCTTCACGGCATCGCGCAGTTCAAAGAGCGTCTTTGCGGCGGTTTCAAAAGGCTTTTCATTAAGTTTGATGTTCAGCATAAGTCTATTCACTTTCCGAAATGGCGTTGCAGAAACCCCAGCTTCCGCGCCAGATGAACTTCGCGCCCGCCTTCATGCCCGGCCTGCGGATAGACAGCCATTTCTTTCGGCGACCGGATTTTGTTGTATGCCGCATAAGTGCATTCCGGCGGGCAGATTATATCCTGCATGCCAACAGAAACCAGCACCGGACAGTTAATCTGCGGAGCGTGGTTGATGTTGTCAAAGGTTGAGAGATTCCGGTGAACAATTTCGGCCCGTTCCGGAAACGCCGCCAGATAATCGTCGATCCCGGCTCCGCCGCCGCTGCGGGTTAAAATCCGCTGTTCCATCCAGCAGCTGCTGGGAACATCCGCCATGCAAAGCGCAACCGAACGGTCGAGCGCCGCCAACCCGAGCGCCACGCCGCCGCCCTGACTGTGACCGGAAACCGCGATGCGCGCCGAGTCGATTTCCGGCGTTGCGAGGGCAAGCCGAACGGCGCGCAGAAAATCGGTCCAGACACAGAACATGTAATAGCGCGGTAAATCGTTAAGATTCAGAGTCCACCAACCGGATGTTCCGTCGCCGTCAAACAGCGTGTTTGAACCGGTGGTGCCGCCCTGCAGACGGAAATCCGGCGAAATCACCGCAAAGCCCGCCGCTAGCCAGGCGGAAAAATGCTCTGGTTTCCCACGACTGCGGTCTGCGCCATGACAATGAACCACCACAGGAACTTTCCGTTCTTTCGCTTCCGGAGGCAAAAGAAGCCATGTATGAATCGGAGTTCCGTCAAGCCCTTCAAACGTCAAATCACAAACGTCCGTCTGTGTATCGCCTTTGACGTTCAGCGGAACCGTTTCGCAACGCTTCTTTGTTTCCGCCCAGAACACGTCAAAATCCGCCGCTTTGGTCTGCGGAACATTAATCCGTTCAAGTTCTGTCATTTGCGGCATGGCTTTGTTCTTTCCTTCAATCCGGCGGCTACATAGAATCCGCG
>JBAYVX010000116.1:0-5764 GCA_041674365.1 Kiritimatiellales bacterium
CCCTTCAGCGCAGAAAAGTTCAAGTCCAACCTTATACCACTCAATAGAGTTCGGGAGCCGGTCAAGGGTTTCTTCCATCTCTTTTATGGTCGGTATATCCAGCGCAACGATCAAGGCAGGTTTCATTTTATTCCTTTCATTCAAAATCAATTACGTTAAAAATCCCTGAACCGCGGATCGAAAGCAAGGATTTGTTCATGAAGCAGGAAATCGAACGCAAATTTCTGGTGACCGGTGACGGATGGCGGGCGAACGCAGGAAGCGGCGTCCTCTGTCGGCAGGGCTATATAACAGACGGATCATCGAACGTTACGGTTCGTGTTCGTCTGTTGGATGGGCGGGGGTTTTTAACAATCAAAGGCCCGGCACAGGGGCTTTCCTGCTCCGAAATGGAATATGAAATTCCGTCAGCTGATGCCGAATATATGCTCAATCACCTTTGCATAGGCGGAACAGTCTCAAAAGTGCGATACACTTTGAATTACAAAGGATTGCACTGGGAGATTGACGAATTTTTCTGCGCCAACGACGGACTTGTTCTCGCCGAAATCGAGCTCGAAAGTGAAAAACAGCCTTTCGATAAACCTGAATGGTTAGAAAAGGAAGTCTCTTTTGATTCACGCTACCGAAACGCCGAACTTGCCAGAAATCCGTTTAAGAATTGGAAAAACTGATTCTAATTAACAAAAAATTCCTTAACAACTCCCGGCGCGAGAGTATTATCGGGCAATGATTTTCTGATGATTATTGAATAAAAGGAAATTGAAATGAAAAAGACAGTTGTAGCGATTGCGGTAATGACTCTGGCCGTCGTATTTAGCGCATTTGCAGGCACCACACTTGTATTTGGTTTTGACACGACCGACAGCGGCTCTGACGTGAACGGAATTGAATATGAAGGCATTAAGCAAAGCATAACATATTCCGGTGCAGTTTCTGGTTCCGGCACAAATCTTTTTAATTTTCTTGATGGGACTAATGATCAGGTCAACTTCGAAATTGGTGCAGTAGGTGATCTTGCCGGCCTGAGTGGGACGTTTACTCCTGTTGGTGGAAATTTTAACATAGGGGGTAATGGTGGTGCTGTCGATGGTGGCACAAGCGGTACTCAGTTTGATTCGGGCGAGGCTTGGGTACTCACATTTTCCACCGATGTGATCCTGAATGCAGTTCGTTATTATGGAGAGGACGCTGACGGACAGACGATTTTGACGAACGGGGTCGCTGTTGCCGGCTCCCCGTTTACCAGTGAGTTTTCTGGGGCTAGCATTTTTGTTAATGCCAATGAAACTCTAACGTTTGGCCAAGCCGGTTCCGGAACTTATGCTCTTCAAGATTTCACAATCACGGTGATTCCTGAACCGGCGACGCTGGCGATGCTTGGGGTGGGCGGTCTGCTGACACTGGGTTTCAGGCATTTTTCCCGCGTATAATTCCGGACAAACGATAGCGAAAGTGCTCAGGGTTGCCTGCGGGGCATTTCAGACTGTTGAAAAACCTCATCATTTTCGGCGGGGTTTCTCTTTCCAGGTTTAACAGAAGGCCGGCAGTAGCAACTGATCCCAGCGATCAGCCTCCATTCTCGCGTGACGGTTCGTGGAGTTTCCTTTGCGCCCATCGGCAAGGCTCCAGGCTCCTTTTTTTCCAAGGTTTGGAAATCCCTCTATTTCCTGTATTCCGTGGTCAGGACTTATCCCAGAAATCCGCTTTAACCCGGATCGTTTTTCCTTCCCAGATGAACCCTGCACGGTTTTCAAGCTTCTGGAGTAGGCGGCTGAAGGTTTCGGGCGTGGCTCCAATGGCGGCGGCGATATCTTTTTTGGAAAGGTCAGGGGTGATGGTTCCCTTTTCGCCGTAATGGTCGCGCAGGAATTCAATGAAACGCGCTTCGACATCCATGGAGGTGAGCTGCTGGATGCGCTCGGCAAGGTAGCGCTGCTTATGCATCAGCATCGCCATAAAGTCGTTGCGGAACTCTTCTTCGTTGAGCAGTTTCAGGAATCCGGAGCGCGGCAGTTCAATCACCTCGGCTTCGGTGCAGGCGATGGCGGTGACGGGGAATTTGCTTTTCTCAAAAAGGATGACTTCGGCAAAGAGTTCTCCCTCTTTGACGGTTTTGATGACGGTTTCTTTACCGTCCACGTTTGTTTTAACGAGTTGTATGCTTCCTGAGGTGAGCAAATAGACCGCTTTGCCTTCAGAACCTTCCATGAACAGCAGGTCGCGCTTTTCTACAGTGCGGCGGCGGCTCAGCTCGGACAACCGTGTGCAGGCGGCTTCGGAAAGACCGCTGAAAAACTTCGCGTTACGGATTAGCTGGGTTGGATCGGTCATGGGTGGATTTAAGCACGGACGACGAAAGATGGGCACAAAAAAAGGATGCCTGAGATGGCATCCTTTTCCGGTGAACGGGAAGTTTCTGCTTAAACAGTTTTTCGGCGGCGGATACGGTTAGCTGTCAGGGTGATGATGCCGCCCAGCCCGATTAGACTGATTGCCGCTGGTTCAGGAACTACGTAGTCGTATGTGAGAATTACGGATCCATTCATTTGTTGGCCGGACGCCTGTATTTCAGAATCTCCGCCAATAATCGCATTCAGCGTTTGGTATGCCGTGGCGGACATATTAAATGTGCCAGAACCTTCATACGTGTTTACAAAGAAGGAGCTGATGGTGATATCGGCGGACTGAATAGCCGGAGACTCCTCGGTGGGGCCTTCAAGAAAATCCCAGTCGGCTCCGCCAGATTGATATCCTTCGCCGTCACCGTCGTCTGCCGCCAGAGTGAAAAAGGCGGACCGCTTGATATACTGACTCGCCCAAGACGTTGATAAGCCACTGTCAATCAAGGTCTTGCCAGAGGTCAGTGCATTATAGAGGTTGAAGGAAACCGTTCCACTGGCTCCATCTTGTCCATCATTGTCTGTTCCAATAAATCCGTCCCAGGCTTGAGTGATAAACTGAATTCGAACAGAACTGAGGACGTAGGTTCCTCCCAAAGTATCAAATTCATTGAAGCTCCATGTATCAACGGTTGGATTGTCTGAGTTCCCGGGGCCGGTAGCAATAAAGTTGTGTGTTTGCACAATTACAGCGGCCTGAAGCGATCCAGTTACGATGAACAGGGATGCGAGGATGGAAATTTTTTTCTTCATTTTTGATTCAAGTTAAAATGTTGGAGCGTATTAAGCCATAGACAGAGATTTCATGTCAATCTTTGCAACTTAAGTTTACGAAGATTGTGTGTGGGGAAATTCCCTACGGCGGCGAGGTGCTTGATTGTCAAAAGCTAGTGTTTATGACAACAGCTTTTCTTTTTGTTCGGGAGGACGGCCGAGATCAGTAATCCGGTAAGAATCAAGGCACAGATTTGTTCAAAGCGTCCTGATCCGGCGGTATGATGTTCGACGTGTTCGGCAATAATTTGTGCGGCGAGAATCCGGTTGAGAAGCCAACCGGCGGACAGTGAGCAGCCCGCGAGAGTCATCAGGTAAATGACAACAACCTGGCGGCCCATGGTTTTAAAAACCGTTGCAATGGTCGCGGCATTCGTCGCGGGGCCGGTAATCAGAAAAACCAGTGCCGCGCCGGGCGAGAGACCCATGCCGATCATCGCCAGTGCGATCGGAATCGAACCGGTGGAGCAGACATAGATCGGGATGCCGAGTCCCATAACCGCCAGCATGGAAAGCCATTCGGAACTTAGATAACGGGTGAAGAAGTCTGCCGGAACCAGCGCGCCGAGCAGGCCGGAAACCAGAATACCGACGAGCAGTGCGCGGCCGATGTCACGCGGCAGTACACCAAACCCATAGGTAAAAACCTGCTTCCATTTATGCGCACCGCTCTTGGGATTGCAGGACGGGCAATCTTCATCCTCACAACCGTTCGTACTGTTTTCGGACGGCGGAGTGAACGCTTCAACCATCACGCCGCAGACGCAACCGGTAATAAAGGCAACCAGCACGCGGAACGTCGCGAAGAGCGGGCCGAGCAGTCCCCACGTGGCGGCAATGCTGTCCACGCCCGTTTGAGGGGTTGATGTAAGAAACGAAATTGCCGCGCCCTTTGTTGCACCGTGGCGACGCAGCGAGGCGGTAACCGGAATCACGCTGCACGAGCAGAGCGGGATCGGGACGCCCAGTAAAGAGGCTTTGACAATCTGCCACAACCCGCGCTGGCCGAGGTGCGTTTCAATAAAGGAAACCGGAACAAACGCGCCAAGTACGCCTGCAACGAAAAATCCAAGCAGGAGGTAGGGAGCCATAATTGCCATGACATCCCGCGATTCTTGGATTATCTTTAAGGCTGTTCCGGCAACCGTTTCCATAAAAAGTTCCTTCTTTTCACAAACTTGACGCAGATCAAGGAGCTCGTTTCAGAAAAAAGCATAATCCTCAGCATGGATTGGGCAAACTAGAAATCGAAAGGAAATATCATGAGCATGTTTTGCTATCAGTGTGAACAAACCGCCAAATGCACCGGATGCACCACCTTTGGCGTGTGCGGCAAAGACTCCGACACCGCGACCCTGCAGGATCTTTTAGTCGAGGTCTGCAAGCAGATCGCAGTTGCCGCCAAGGGCAAAGCGAACCGCGCCGCCGACCTCTACGTGATGGAAGGACTCTTCACCACCGTCACCAACGTCAACTTTGATGCCGAAGACATTGCGGGCGTCATCCGCCGTGGAGCAGACGTGCTCAAAGAGCTCGGCGCAAAATCGACGA
This sequence comes from Kiritimatiellales bacterium, assembly GCA_041674365.1. Taxonomy (GTDB): domain Bacteria; phylum Verrucomicrobiota; class Kiritimatiellia; order Kiritimatiellales; family Tichowtungiaceae; genus Tichowtungia. The sequence continues at coordinate 4,728 of JBAYVX010000116.1, forward strand.
TCGACTTCAATGCAAACCTCAGCGGCCTGATCAAACAGGGCGAAGCCGTCGGCGTCTTAAGCCGCAAGGAAAAGTTCGGCAACGACATCGCCGGTCTGCTCGATCTGGTTCTCTTCGGTCTCAAAGGCATGGCGGCCTATGCCGACCACGCCTATATCCTCGGCAAAGAAGATCCGTCCGTCTTCACTTTTTTCCATGAAGCGCTGGCGGTTCTTAAGAACGGTCCGGCAACCGTCGATGTGCTGCTGCCGCTGGCCCTCAAAGTCGGGGAAGTTAATCTTACCGTCATGGGACTGCTCGACGCCGCCAACACCGGAACCTACGGCCACCCCGTCCCGACGCCAGTGCGCATCACGCCCGTCAAAGGCAAAGCCATCCTTGTTTCGGGTCACGACCTCAAAGACCTTGAGCTGCTCCTCAAGCAGACCGAAGGCAAAAGCATCAACATCTACACCCACGGCGAAATGCTTCCCTGCCACGGCTACCCGGAACTCAAGAAATACAAACACCTCGCCGGCAACTACGGCGGCGCATGGCAGGATCAGCGCAAAGAATTCGACGCCTTTCCCGGTGCCATCCTCATGACCGCTAACTGCATCCAGCTGCCGAAAGAAAGCTACAAAGCCCGCATCTTCACCTGCGGTCTCGTCCAGTGGCCCGGCGTTCAGCACATCAGCGACGGAAACTTCGCCCCCGTCATCGAAGCCGCGCTCGAAGCGCCCGGCTTTGCCGAAACCGAACCGGAAAAAACCATTCTGGTTGGATTCGGCCACAATGCGGTGATGAGCGTCGCCCCGACCGTCATCGAGGCCGTCAAGAGCGGCGCCATCAAACACTTCTTCCTCATCGGCGGATGCGACGGCGCGAAGCCCGGCCGCAACTATTACACCGACTTCGCCGAAGCCGTCCCGAAAGACTGCGTCATCCTCACGCTCGCCTGCGGCAAATACCGCTTCAACAAGCTCGACTTCGGCACGATTGGCGGCATTCCGCGCCTGCTCGACATCGGGCAATGCAACGATGCGTACAGCGCCATC
>JBAYVX010000117.1:0-5712 GCA_041674365.1 Kiritimatiellales bacterium
AACGTTTATCGAGCTCAACAATCGCGATAACTTCTGCCGCCGTCCCGGTCAGGAAAACCTCATCCGCGGTCCAAAGTTCGTAGCGGGTCATGACGGTTTCAACAACGTCCATGCCCAGCTCGCGGGCCAACTGCATGACTTTATTGCGGGTGACTCCTTCGAGTCCGCCGCACCAGGTGGGCGGCGTCATCAGCTTATTACCTTTGATCGCAAAGACATTATCGCCGGATGCTTCGGCAACATAGCCCTGCGCGTTGAGCATAAGACATTCCATTACACCGGCGTTGATCGCTTCGATCTTGGCCATGATATTGTTGAGATAGTTCAGGCTCTTAACACGCGGATTGACCGCTTCGGCCATATTGCGGATCGTTCCGGCAGTGATAATGCGCATACCATTTTCGTAGAGTTCAGCCGGATAGAGCTGAATGTCCGCAGCAATGATGATGACCTGTGACTTTTTGCACTGATAAGGATTGAGACCCAGCGTGCCGACGCCGCGGGTAACAACATGGCGAAGATAACCGTTCCGCAGATTATTGGCTTTGCAGGTTTCAACCGTCGCCTGGATCAGCTCCTCTTTGGTCATCCCGATATCCAGCATGAGAACTTTTGCGGAATCGAGCAGACGTTCCATATGTTCATCAAGAAATGCAATGTTACCGTCGTAAATACGGGTTCCTTCAAAAACGCCGTCGCCGTACAGCAGCCCGTGGTCAAAAACCGAAACGACTGCATCTTTTTCATCAACCAGTTTCCCGTTTAAAAAAATTTTCATAATCCGTTCTACTCCTCCAGTTTGCCGTCTTTTAAAACCAGTTCGCGCTGACAGCGCCGCGCCACCTCTTCATTATGAGTCACGATAATTAAAGTGCGCTGTGCAGATTGCGCTAAATCAAAGAGGTTGTTCAATATATTTTCGCCGGTATGCGAGTCGAGATTACCGGTCGGCTCGTCAGCCAGAATCAGATCGGGGCTGTTCATCAGGGCGCGGGCGATCGCTACGCGCTGCTGCTCGCCGCCGGAAAGCTCCATCGGACGGTGATCCATCCGCCCCGCCAGTCCGACTTTTTCAAGAAGCTCTTCTGCTCTGGCCTTCACGTCTCGTCCTTTACCCGCCGCCATAGAAGGCAGAATCACGTTCTGACGCACATCCAGCTCCGGAAGCAGATGGTAGCTCTGGAAAATAAAGCCGCAGCGTTTCGCGCGAAATGCCGCGCGCCGCAACGGATTCATTTTAACGAGGCTGGTTTCTTCAAAAAAGATATCGCCCGCATCCGGACGATCCAGCCCGCCGAGAATATGCAACAGCGTGCTCTTACCTGCGCCGCTGGCGCCCATGATGGAAACCGTTTCACCGCGCCGGATCGTCAGCGATACACCATGCAGCACCTCCACCGCCCGTTTGCCGATGTGGTAGGTTTTATGCACTTCTTCGGCTCTCAGGATTGCTTCATTCATTGCGTAAAGCCTCCACAGGTTCGAGACGCGCAGCGCGCCAGGCGGGAACAAGCCCGGCAAGTGTGCAAATGACTAGAACTGTCGCGCAGACCGTGACCACATCATGGGTCGTGGTGTGCGATGGAATCTGGCTAAGCTGATAAAGTTCCTTCGGGAGCAGATCGACGCGGAACTGCGATGAGATGAAGTTGAGCAATTCATTACGGTATTTAAGAGCCAGCAGGCCGAGCCCCAGCCCCATACCGGTTCCGATTACGCCCTGCACCATGCCGATCCAGAGAAAAATCCGGACAATACGCTGGTTCGAGAAGCCGATCGCTTTAAGCAGTCCAATTTCATGCGTCTTTTGTACCGTGAGCGTAATCAGCGTATTGGTAATGCCGAATGCCGCAACGATGGTGATGAAGATCAGCAGAAAAAACATCATGTTCTTTTCCGTCTGAAGCGCGGTGAAAAGCTGGCTGTTTAAATCAATCCACGTGCGCGCCTCGAAAAACGGACCGAGCGCCGCGCGGATGTCGCGGGCGACGGCCGGAGCCGACATCGGGTCGGCGGTCATCACCTGAATATTGTGGACACCCTGCTCCACATTATAGATAGAACGCGCGGTTTCGAGCGAAGTCAGCACGTAACCTGAATCAATTTCGTACATACCCACTTCAAAAATGCCGCTGACCGTCAGTTCCTCAGGCAGACGCAATTCGTCCTTTGAAACAAAGTTCTGCGGAGAATAAACCAGCAGTTTATCCCCCAGCCGCAGACCGCAGCGCAAGGCAAGGTCGCGCCCGACCACAATCTGTCCGTAACCGACCGCGAAACTGCCTTCAACCATATGGTTCGGCACCTGACTGACGGTTTTTTCCAGTTCCGGGTCAATTCCCCGTAACTGGGCCGGCTGCGCGTTGTCGCCCACCTGAACAAAAACCAGCCCTTCCAGATTAGGTGCCGCTCCGGTCACACCGGTTACCTTTTTCAGCGTATTCAGTACTTTTTCAGGCTGGCGCACGACACCGCCGTATTCCTGAACTTTCACGTGGGCATTAAAACTGAGAATCCGTTCGCGCCACGTTTCGTCAAACCCGGTCATGACAGACAGAACAATAATAAGCACGGCGACGCCAAGAGTAACACCGAGAAGCGAAAGCAGCGTGACAACAGAAAGGAACGACCGCTTGGGCTTCAGATACTTGAACGCCAGAAAGAGTGAGAATGACTGTTTCATGAATGACCGGCATCATAGCAGGCGCGCGGCGAAAGCAAAGTTTCCAATGTCTGGAAAAAATCAACCTAGTCTGTGGAGTCAGCGGGTGGTAATCTTTCGCGGTATGCAAAAAGTTTCAGAAGTTGACTGGGAGAACTGGGATCCCAAGGAAAGAGCCACGCTGATGTTCATTCTGCAGAACGATCAGATGCTTCTTATTCACAAAAAGCGCGGTTTCGGCGCCGGATATTACAATGCACCCGGGGGGCGGCTGGAGCCGGGCGAAACACCGATGGAATGCGCCGTGCGCGAAACACAGGAAGAACTGTGCATCACGCCGCTCGAGCCGGTACACGCCGGAACACTGATGTTTCAGTTTGTCGACGGGCACGGTATCCACGGCGAAGTGTTCACCGCCACAGAATTTGAAGGCACGCCGTCAGAAACCGACGAAGCTGTACCGCACTGGTTTCCTATTGATGATCTACCCTGGCATAACATGTGGGCGGATGATCCGGTCTGGTATCCGAAGCTGATCGCCGGAAAAAAATTTATTGGACGTTTTACCTTCGAGCAAAAAAACATGCTCGACCATGAATTAATTGAATATTAAACGGCGCCCGGGGGAACTCATGAAAAAACTGAACAAACAAAAACTGATAACCGTTGGACTGCTGATTGCGGCAGTCATTGCCACCGTGGAGACTCAGAAATATATGAAACGCCGCGCCACCGTCTGCGCGGACGGTATTTGCGCTGTTCCGGCGGAAATGATTGCGGCTAAAGTAACCGGCCCGCAGAATGTTCCTTTGCCTCCGGACACAATGGAAGACAACCGGGTTCTACCCCAGCTTATCGATTTCGGGGCGGGACAATGCGCCACCTGTAAAATGATGGACGTAGTGCTGGATGAATTGGTGCAAACACACGGAGATCAACTGATCATCCGCTACTTCGACGTCCATGAGCAGGCAGAAAAAACGTCGGACTATAAGATCCGCATGATCCCGACTCAGGTTTTTATGGATGAACAGGGTAATGAACTTTTCCGGCACGAAGGTTTCATCTCCAAAGATGACATCGTGAAAAAGTGGAAAGAACTGGGTGTCGCTCTATGACGGAACTTTTCACTCAACTGACTCATGCCATTGGTGCCTCCAGCGGCGTAGCGTTGGCCGCAGCGTTTGTCTGGGGTTGTTTGAGCATTCTGCTGAGCCCCTGCCATCTGGCCAGTATTCCGCTGATTATCGGACTGGTTGACCGGCAGCATGAAGTGACTGTCCGCAGGGTTTTTACCATCTCTTTGATGTTTGCTGTCGGAATCCTGCTAAGCATTGCAATCATCGGACTGATTACCGCACTGGCGGGCCGTATTCTCGGTGATATCGGGCGATACGGAAATTACATTGGCGCGGCGATTTTCTTTGCTGTGGGTCTTCAACTGCTTGGCGTGCTTTCCAGTCCCTGGAAAAAGCCGGATCCCACCGGAATGCAATCCGGCAGTCCGTGGGTGTCATTCTGCACCGGCCTCATTTTCGGAATCGCTCTCGGGCCCTGTGCCTTTGCATTCATGGCGCCGGTGCTTGCCGTAACCTTTAAGCTGAGCGTCACCGCTCCGCTCTATGCACTGTCCATTCTTCTGCTCTTCGCCATCGGACACTGCGCCGTCATTGTACTGGCCGGAATATCAACCGGCTTTCTCAGGAAATATCGGAATTGGAATGAGGTATCCAGGGGTGCGATACGCCTGAGAAAGATCTGCGGCATTCTCATCCTGCTGGCCGGGCTTTATCTGGTTTACACCGCGTAAACAGACATAATTAACTGTAACAAATTTAAAACAAACAAGTTATAATTTTTAGCACCCCGTACCTTTAAAGGTATGAGTGTATATGAGCGTATTTCGTTGATTTATAATATGTTGTGAAAATACACAGTGCGTTTTACTGTCTGCTTCATTCCCCAGATGATCGCTTAATCTTCGCAGGCAGATTCAGCAGGCACACATCCGGATTGCGCTCGCAAAAAAACTTCACGATCCATTCGGAGTCAAACAGCATCACTTTGCGGTTGGAAGAGTCCAGCATCAGCCGGCAGCTTGGCGGCAGCATCGATTCAGTAACTACAGATGCCGGTCCGGCAGATTCATCGACCCATCGAATGATTTTATACGGCGCCGGTTCAAGCCGGGCTGTTGCACCGTACTCATTTTCAAGCCGGTACTTAAATACTTCAAACTGAAGCACACCGACCGCGCCCAGAAGCGGATTGTTTTGCGCCTGATCAGCATAGTGAAACGACTGCAACGCACCTTCCTGCAACAAGTGTTTTACACCCGCCTGAAACCGCTTGTATTGCGATGGAACGGGATTATAGAGCATTGAAAAACATTCCGGCGCAAACTGAGGCATTTCATCATACACGATGGCCGGATCTTCGGTCAGCGTGTCCCCGATACCGAAGCCGGAGTGACCAACCAGTCCGATGACATCGCCTGGGTAGGCGGTTTCGACCGTTTCACGTTCTTTTGCGAAAACCCGGTGTGAACTCGACAGCCGCACCAGCTCGCCGGTGCGCGAATGGTGCACGCGCATGTCGCGGGTAAAGCATCCGGAACAGATGCGCAGAAAGGCGATCTGGTCGCGGTGCTTCGGATCCATGTTCGACTGAATCTTAAAAATAAAGCCGGAAAAATGGGGGTGTTCCGCCGGAATCTTTTCCGTACCGGAAAAACGCGGTTGCGGCCCGGGCGCATAATCAATAATCGCATCCAGCATCAGCTGAACGCCGAAATTATTAATGGCACTGCCGAAAAAGACTGGGCTGAGATCGCCCGCCTGCACTTCGTCCAAGTTAAAAAGTTCGCCCGCGCTGTCCAGCACATCCAGCTCGTTGATCAGGTTTTCATATGCACCCTGCGGCATCCGGCCGCGCACCGGAGGATCGGTTACGGAATGCAAGGCAACGGGCGCACGGTAAGCGCCGTGATTCGTCCGTTCAAAAAAGTGAGCCTGTTTTGCCTGGCGGTCATAGACACCTTGAAAGTCCGG
>JBAYVX010000118.1:0-5692 GCA_041674365.1 Kiritimatiellales bacterium
AATCCGGCTTCGTCGTAGATGGCGATTTCGGAAAGCATTTTTCGGTTCAGTGAAATATTCGCTTTGATCAGTCCATCAATGAAACGGCTGTAGCTGATGTCGTTGGCTTTACAGGCGGCATTGATGCGCACGGTCCACAGACGGCGGAAGTTGCGCTTTTTCTGTTTGCGATGGACAAAGGCCATCGCCTGAGCGCGGTCAACCGCTTCGGTAGCCATACGGAAAAGTTTGCTGCGGTTGCCGTAAAAACCTTTAGCGAGGTCCAGACGGCTTTTTCTACGACGGCGCGAAGCCGGGGCATTAGTGGCTCTTGGCATGTTCTTACTCCTTAAAAATTAAGCGTAGGGAATGGTTCGTGAGATGCGTTTTTCGTCTGTGGCCGCGACGAGATTGGTTCCGCCAAGACGACGTTTCTGTTTGCGGCTTTTGCCGGTCAGAATGTGGCTGCCGCCCATGTGGGCATATTTCAATTTACCGGTGCCCGTTTTCTTAAAACGTTTGGCCGCAGTCTTTTTGGTTTTCTGTTTCGGCATAGTGTGCTCCTAAAATTGGTACGTAAAAGCGCAGAAATATAGGGGTGAGGTGGGGGTGAGTCCAGCTTTTAAATTACTTTTTCTCGCTAGATTCCAAGCCCGTCCAGCAACCCTGACGTATCTTTGGTACGAACGATGACGCCCGCCTCGGTTTTGGTCACAAAACTGTGCGGTGCAACGCTGTCGAGCAGGAACACGTTCCCGCCGATAACCGAGTGGTGGCCAATGACCGTTTTACCGCCCAGCACAGTGGTGTTGGCGTAAATAATAACATGATCTTCGACCGTCGGATGGCGCTGGATATGTTTGATCGGATTACCGTGTTCATCAAGAGGAAAGCTTTTCGCCCCGAGTGTGACGCCCTGATAGATTTTAACGCCTGCGCCGATCCGGGCGGTTTCGCCGATAACCACGCCGGTGCCGTGGTCAATGAAGAATCCGCGGCCGATCATTGCGCCGGGATGAATATCAATTCCGGCTTTGGCGTGCGTCCATTCATTCATAATGCGCGGGATGATCGGCACATCCAGGCGGTAAAGCTCATGCGCAATCCGGTGCGATGTGATTGCCAGCACGCCGGGGTAGGCGAGTTTCACCTCGGCATAGCTCAACGCAGCGGGGTCTCCGGCGTAGGCGGCTTTCACATCATCAATCAACATGGCACGGATGGACGGCAGGCGCGTCAGAAATTCATCCAGAATCCGGCGGGCTTCAGGCGGAACGTCCGGCAGAGTCTGCGCACCGGAGCGGCGGGCAGACTCTGACTGCCAGCGGAACGGCACGGCACGTTCGAGTTCGGGCAGAAGCAGCCGCGAAACCTCTTTGAGCTGTTTTTCAAAGTAGGAACCCAGCGCTTCTTCTTCGGAAGGATACATTCCGGGGAACATCACGTGGATGAGAATCTTGAGCGCTCCCACCACGTGGCCGGCGGCAGGATAATTCCACAGTACATTTTCCGGGCGGTCGTCATGCCCGGTAGAGTAAAGACCGGACAGTGCCCTTGCGGTTTCGTTTATCAATGGAGATGTCTTGTGCATAAGTGAGCAGTTAAGTGGGGATTGCTTTTGGTTTCAAGTTCCAAGTTTAATCATTCTTGGGTAATCTCGCGTTGACCGTCTTTTGGTCACGTGCTAGCTTCTCACGCTTTCACGGATGTCGGGGTGTAGCTCAGACTGGTAGAGCGCTACGCTGGGGGTGTAGATGTCGCAGGTTCAAATCCTGTCACCCCGACCAGTTTTAAGGAAACATATTTCTTTCTCGATGAATCCATCGTGTTTCACTTCTCAACATCATACACAGTCCGCGAACTGATCCAACCGGACTGTCCGTTGTTATGACGAGGGTTGGCCGAGCGACTGCGCGAATTCCGTAGCGGTTTTCCCGGTCTCTCTTTTGAAGATGGTGCAGAAGTGCGGTACGGAGGTGTAGCCGACCCGCCAGGCCAGCTCGTTCATGTTAAGTGGCGATTCGAGCAACAGTTGTTTGGCGGTTTCCACACGCATCGTTCTGAGATGCTGCGAGAGATTTTTTCCGGTCTCTTGCTTCAATAGCCGGCGAAGGTGTGACGTACTGACTCCGGCGTGGCATGCGACCGTTTCGGGGTTAAGCGGCTCCTGCAGATGTGTTTCCAGCCAAGTGAGCGCGCGGGTAACAATCTGCCGGTTATGGGTTGTCCGGTTGACTCCGGTGATGGGTATATTCACCAGCTTGTGACGGCGGTTGCGATCCAGTGAAAGAAGAAGAAGGTTCAGTTTTAAAAGAAGAATATCGCCGTGATGCGGTGCGGCACTTTCAGATTCGTGTTTCAAGTCCGCCATCAGGCGACGTTCATCGGATGACAGAGTCAGGCGTTTTTTTGCGAGCGCCGCCGGACTGCGTCCGGTGTACATGATGTTGAGGAATGAAAAGGGCTTGTCACCGTCACTGCGGATGGAATGAGACGTTCCAGCGGGAATCACGATGCACTCGCCGGGGGAAAGCACGCGGGTGGTTTTTTCCATGGTCAGCAGCATACGTCCGTAATCCACGTAGCCGATTTCATGACTACCATGCGATTTGCGGGGAAATTTATAACCCGCCTTTTTGCCTTTGTGTTCTACGAAACGAATGGACTGGGCCGGCCAGTGAAGAGATCCGCCGGAGGCGTTAACTGGATGATCATTTTGCATAACGCACGGATCGTACTGCAAATTGATGCCACTGCGATAAAAAAATCTGCAGGCGTGTCAGGAGAAGCCTCGGCGCCCGTTAAGCAAAGGGTCGAATTCCAAATGAAATTTTGACAAGCCATTGATGCCAAAATCCGGACGGTAGGGCAGAGGGAACCTCACTTCCGCTCTGGCATGTCCGGGATTTGCTCCAGAGCGATTGGATTGACGCGAAGGCCGGACTCACCGGCTTTCTGCGAGACAAAGGGTAAATCCTGCGTCGCCTTTTCCCACGGATTGAAGGCGAGAGGGCCAAAGCCGCTGCCGAGTCCTGGTGCCAAACGAAGTCCTTGGTTGAGATAGGCTTTGGCCACGATGATGCTGTCGAGCGGGCGGTAGCCCAGCGCACGGGCGGTCGCAATGGCCGAAGAGAGTACGCAGCCCGTTCCGTGCGAATGCTTCGTATCGAGCCGCGGGCTGGAGAGCCATGCATGCTCTTTTCCGTTACTCCAGTAGTCGCTGGAAAGTTCCATGTCGTGAAACCCGTGTCCGCCTTTAATCAACACTTCTTTAACGCCGGTGGTGAGCGCCTTTTTGGCGGCGGCTTCAATGTCGGCCGGTGTAGTAATTTCCATGCCCAGCAGATGTTCGGCCTCGGGAATATTGGGGGTAATCAGATCGACAACCGGAAAAAGTTTTTCCGTGAGGATTTTCCATGCAGAGGCTTCGAGCAAAAACGCGCCGCTGGATGAGATCAAAACCGGATCGCAGACGATGAAAGGCGCTTTGACTGCTTTAAGAAAGGCAGCGACCGTTTCAACTGCGGCAGCGGTGCCAAGCATGCCAAGTTTTACAGCGGCGGGCGGCAGGTCGGCCTTGAGCGCCTCGAGCTGGGCGGAAAGCATAGCCGGTGCAACCCATTCGAGCCGGCCGGTACCGATGGTATTCTGGGCGGTCAGCGCCGTGATTGCCGAGCAGTCGTGCGCGCCGAGCAGGTTGATCACTTTAATATCGGCCTGAATTCCGGCCCCCCCGCCGGAGTCTGCGCCCGCAATAGTCCAGACGATTGGTTTTTTCATGGGGTTGCCTTTCCGGTTGAGACTGGCGGCAGATTGCTGACGGCCTTTTCGTTGAACTGATAGATGGTTTCGCTTTCGTGAGCGAACCCAATCTCGTGAGCGATTTGCTGAACAAAATATTTGTCGGTGCTGAAGCGCTCCTGTTTCATGCGCAGCTCCTTAATTGCTTCTTCCTTTGCGCGGATATCCGTCTCTAGAGAATTTTTGGTGGCCTGATAACTGCGGAACTGGGTCACTTTGGGAAGAAAAGCGAAAACCACGCCGGTCAGTGCGAGTCCGAGCACGGCGATCGCAACGTAGCGGTAAATAACGTTCCAGTATTTCTGAGGACTCACAGCGCGCAGTATAGGGGGAGGGGGATGAATTATGAAGTCGGAAATATGAAATATGAAGCGGGTGCTGCGAATAAAAAACGCTCTCCGCTTTTCACGGAGAGCGTTTCGTATTTCCGAAGGAAACTTTAGCAGCCGTAGCGGGCTTCAGTTCCGAGCATTTCTTCGATGCGCAGCAGCTGGTTGTACTTACTGATGCGGTCGGAGCGGCTGAGCGAACCGGTTTTAATCTGACCGGCGTTGGTGGCCACAGCAATGTCGGCAATCGTGTTGTCTTCGGTTTCGCCGGAGCGATGCGAAACAACAGCGGTGTAGCCGGCTTTGTGGGCCATTTCAATCGCATCGAGCGTTTCAGTCAGGGTACCGATCTGATTAACCTTGATCAGAATCGAGTTGGCGCAACCGGTCGCGATACCCTTCGAGAGGTATTCGACATTGGTCACGAACAGATCGTCGCCGACCAGCTGCAACTTGCTGCCGAGCTTATCGGTCAGAATCTTCCAGCCGTCCCAGTCGTTTTCGCCCATACCGTCTTCGATCGAGTCGATCGGGTATTTAGCGGCCAGTTCGGCGAGGTAGTCGGCCTGCTGAGCAGAGGTGCGCTTGGCACCGTTCGGACCTTCAAACTTGGAATAGTCATAAACACCATCCTTGAAAAATTCAGAAGCGGCGCAGTCGAGGCCGATCATCACATCTTTGCCCGGTTCATAGCCTGCGTCTTTAATCGCCTGCATAATGCTGTCGGCCGCTTCTTCGGTACCGCCGGAGAACTTCGGTGCAAATCCGCCTTCGTCGCCGACTGCAGTGCTCAGACCCTTTTTCTTCAGAATCGCTTTGAGGGCGTGGAAAACTTCAGCGCCGCAACGCAGGCCTTCGCTAAAACACTTCGCGCCGACCGGGCGGATCATGAATTCCTGGAAGGCGATCGGAGCATCGGAGTGCGAGCCGCCGTTAATGATGTTCATCATCGGAACCGGCAGAACTTTGGAGTTTGTGCCGCCGATGTAACGGAAAAGAGGAATGTTCAGGTAATCGGCCGCAGCGCGGGCAGTTGCCAGCGAAACGCCGAGAATCGCATTAGCGCCGAGGTTGCTCTTGGTCTTGGTGCCGTCGAGATCAATCATGAAACGGTCAACGCCGACCTGATCGAGCGCGTTCATGCCGATAATGGCCGGAGCAATTTTTTCGTTCACATTGGCAACGGCTTTCTTTACGCCTTTGCCGAGATAGCGTTTCTTGTCGCCGTCGCGCAGTTCGAGCGCTTCGTTTTCGCCGGTCGAGGCGCCTGACGGAACGGCCGCGCGGCCCAGTACGCCGGACTCGAGAATCACATCTACTTCAATGGTCGGGTTGCCGCGTGAGTCGAGAATTTCACGGGCCAATACTTCTACAATCGCTGACATTTCTGCTCCTTGGTTTAAGGGTTATGTTCCCTGAAAAATGAGCCCCGGAATATAAAGACCCGTCCCGTGCCCGGCAACATAAAACTCGGCCCAAAAATACAAGTTTTGTGTCAAAGCGAAGCGGCTTGGTATTTACGCTCGACACAAAAATTATTCGATCGGCTGAGCATCTGGAATACAGACCGGTTTGGCGTCCCA
>JBAYVX010000119.1:0-5656 GCA_041674365.1 Kiritimatiellales bacterium
AAGAGGCAAACCCATCCTCTGGACGGGTTTTCCTCTCGGCGTTTTCTCCGAAAAAGCCTCACTCCTTTCTCAGGGGAAAGCCCCGCTTCGCCCCGCTTTCCCCTCGGCCGGTCGCTTCGCTCGCGGCCTCACCCCTTTTCCCCAAAGCTGTCACGGTTTCGTGCTGCTCCTTCGTCGCGGCAGAAACCGCGCCAGCCCCGTGTTCTAACAATCAAGTGGGGGGGTGGGGGCGCTCACTCCAGAGCCGAGCCCGACGAAAACCCGAGCTCGGGATACCTCGCAAGAGTTTTCTCTGGGCCCAGCTCTTCCGTTCCCGCCAACAGCCGATTCCTTGTCGGCGCTCCCTCCACCGCGCCGCCTGCGGAAGATTTGCCGCTGTTGCGGCATCGCCGTTCCGGCTCCCCTGCGGGGCAAGGAATGCTTGGCCGCCGGACAGCGCCGCACTTCGGCGACACAGCGTTCCGCTATGCCGCCTCGTACGGCCAACCTTCCAATGTCTGGAAGAAAAGCTCTGCTTTTTTCCAACCCTTGGAACGATTTCTTCCAACCTCTGGATCTGAGGTGTCCCGAAAGTGCTTTCGGTATTTCCGAAAAAAGCGAAGCGACAAACTTTGCCCCGATTTTTTCCAAGGCTCGGAAAAAACTGCCGCAAAAGTTCCAACCACTGGAAAAAATCCGCTGGATTTTTCCAACGTCTGGAACCGCAGGCCGAAAATCTTCCAACCCTCGGAAACTTTCAGTCGAATTTTTCCAATGCTTGGACGCACGCGACGATTTTCTTCCAAGGCTCGGAAGAAAAGCTCCGCTTTTTTCCAACCTTCGGAACGCGCTGCTTCTCTGCGAGGCAAAAACTTCCGGGCTTTGGAACGTGGACGACTATTTCTTCCAACCATCGGACGAAAGTCTTCCAACCCTCGGACGGCCCGCGCTGCGGGGTGCCGCTCTGCGGTCTTTTCGCGCCCGTGGGAGGGGGTGCCCGGAACGGGCGGGGGTGGGTGGACGTTGAAAACGCATCGACTGACTGGAACGCTGGAGTCATTTCCGTTCACCTTGTTTCACATTCTTGGTTTCCCCCCAGAGGGACCCCCCTTCCGGGCGCGTCGCGGGCGCGCCGCGCCCCTTGTTTTCCATTGTTTTATCAATGGAATGAAACAGTTTGAAAAGTTTGTCCCGTGAAGGCGTGGCTATTTCACTGGAGCCGTTTGATTTCGGGTCTTTAGGTAAGGAGATATTATGCCCTTTCTACCCGGAAAATCAGGAAACCCCGCAGGCCGCCCCAAAGGGGCCGCGACCGGTCGCATGCTCGCGCTCGATACGCTCGATGGCATGCTTTCCGACGAAACCACATTGGAATCTCTCCGTGAAGGACTCGAGAAGGCACTCGACCGCGACCCCGCCTGGTTCTTCCGCCGCATCATCATGCCGCTGCTTCCGAAAGAAGCGACGCTTTCACTGGAAAACAATGGAGAATTTAAATGGAAGCTCCTCACAGATACACTCCCCATCGAGGACAGCTCCGAATTCATCTCTCGGAAGCAAGATTCCGCGTTGTCTGCACCGGCCGGCGATTTGGAAAGACCCTCTGCCTTGCCCGAGAGGTTGCCGAGCGGGGAGTCTTAAACCCCGGCGATTACGGATGGATTGCTCCGACGTATAACGTCGCTGACCGCGGGCGCGAGGCATTCGAGCAGGCGTTTGATCCCGCCTTCCTGCGGTTCAGCGGGCGCACGCCGTCGAAGCTGGAGTTCACTGGCCCGAACGGCACGAGCCGGGTCTGGTTTCTCTCTGCCGACAACCCCGAAAATATTCGCGGCTACGGCTTCAAGGGTATTGTGGTCGATGAGGCTGCGGTGATTCCTCCGGATGTGTGGAACTACATCCTGCGCCCGACCATCGCGCAGACGCTGGGCTGGGCCGTGTTCATTTCGACCCCGAAGGGCCGCAACTGGTTCTACGATTTGTTCACTCGTGGCGAAGATCCGCACGAGCCCGACTATGAATCGTTTCGATTCCCCAGCAACGTAAACCCGTTCTTTCCGCCTAAGGAATGGGAGGATGCCAAACGGACACTTCCCGCTGACGTGTTTCAGCAGGAATACGAAGCGCAGTTCCTTGAGGATTCCGCCGGAGTCTTCCGCAACGTTTCGTCCTGTTTGTTTCCTCAGAGGGCTTTGACCCGCGAAGACCGCGCGGGGGCGGTGGTCATCGGGTGCGACGTGGCCAAGCACACCGACTTTACCGTGCTCGTCGCCATGAACCAGCGGACGGGGCGCTGCTTTGAAATGGAGCGTTTCAACCAGCTCGACTGGCCGATCCAGAAAGACCGCATTCTGAACTTTGCCCGCAAGTGGCAAGGACGTTTGATCCTCGATGCCACTGGAGTCGGCGATCCGATCTACGACGATCTGGCCCGGCGTTACTCCAACATCGAGCCGTTCAAGTTCACATCCATCTCAAAAGCCGAGCTGGTTCAGCGGCTCATTGTCGCCGTCGAACAGCAGAAAGTGCGCTGGCCCGAGGAGTGGCAGGTGCTCACCAACGAAATGCAGCGGTACGAATATGAAATTTCTCCGCGCGGCCACCTCAGCTACAACGCGCCGTCCGGATTCCACGATGACTGCGTCATGGCGCTGGCTCTCGCCAATCACCGCCGATGGGAAACTGAATCCTGTGGCCCGATGTTTCCGCTGTCACCCCGAACCCGCTTTGCACCCTTTGCCAAGCTACCCCGTGTTCTTAATGGATGATTTGATTTTGCCTCTTTAAGTAAGGGAATCTTTATATGCGCTACCTCTGCACTCAAAAAGACCACGGCTACCGCGACTCGCAGAATCCGCTGCGCGGGCTGAGCATGCAACGCCTTGTCGGCCTTCAGGAATCCGGCGAACGCGGCGAATACGCCGACCTTCAATGGTTCTATTATTACATGGAACGCTCGGACGCCATGATCCACTCGGTCATTCAGCGCCGCCGCGCCGCGCTGCTTTCCCTCGACTGGGATGTCCGCATGGTCTCGCAGTCCAAGGATGACCCGCTTGCCCAGGAGCAGGCCGACTTCCTGCGCATGGTGTACGACAACATCGACAACTTCCGTGAAGCCGTTTCATTTCTGTTCACCGGCTTCTTTCGTGGCTTTGCCCACCTTGAAAAACACTGGACGCCCGGCGGGCTGATCGAACGGCTTGAACCCGTCGAACAATGGTTCTGGATCCGTGACGGACTTTTCGGCGACTGGGAATATAATCCCGGCGCCGTGTCCGGCGCACGTCGCGGCACCGTCATCGACCCCGAAAACTTCGTCATCCTCGAAACCGCCGCGCTCGACCGCATCTTCAGTGTGCTCTACCTGCGCAAAAACTTTTCACAGGCGGACTGGGATAAATACATTGCGGTCTATGGCATTCCGTCCATCTTTCTGGTCGGCCCGCCCAACGCCGACGAAGCAAAGCAGAAAGAATATCAGGCGGTTGCCGAACAAATCCTTTCCGGCGGACGCGGCTTCCTGCCGCACGACAGCGACATCAAATTCGTCACCGGGGGCGGTGCGCGCCCGCCGTTCCACGATCAGATTAAATATCTCGATGAGCAGATCACCATTGCCGCAACAGGCGGGTTGCTCACCATGCTCTCCGCACCCGGCAGTGGAACCTTGGCCGGCAATGCCCATCAGGACAGCTTTTTGCAGATCGCCAAATCCGATGCCGTCACGCTGGCCGGCATTTTACAGAATGCCATCGACGTGCCTTTGCTGGCTGAATACTTCCCCGGACAGCCCGCGCTGGCTTACTTTGAATTCTCGCCCGGCCTCACCCATGCGACCAGTCAGGTTGTGCAGGATGCCATTGATCTCAAGTCTGCCGGTCTCGATATCGACCCCGCCGAACTCTCCGAAAAAACCGGCTACACCCTCACAGAAGAATAATCCCGTTTGATTCCACATCTTTATATAATGAACCTTATCCTAAATCGAAATTTTGAACTTCCCGAGGACGGCTGGTATCAGCTTGCTCCGCTGGGCGAGTTTCCCCATGCCGCCGCCGGGATTATCCAAGTCATTGACGAGTCGGCTTGCCGCCTTATGGTGGGCGCGTTTGAAAACGCCCGTGCTGCCGCCGGAAATTTTCCCGGCCTGCTGATCGACTTCGATCACTTTTCGCTCGATGCCGCCAAGCATTCCGAAGCGGCAGGCTGGATTACCGATTTGAAATTTATGTCGAACTCTTCCGGCAGCGGGCTGTTCGCCCGCATCCGTTGGACCGATACCGGTGAGGCCGCCGTCAAGGGCGGGCGCTACCGCTTCCTTTCCCCGGTGTGGGCGAAATCGGATTGCGAAGACCTGGGTAATGAACGTCTTCGGCCTGTTCGCCTTTTGAATGCCGCAGTGACCAATGACCCGAATCTAAAGGGGATTTTGCCCCTTTCGAACCGAAATTCTGCCGAGCCGTTTGATTCCGCATCTTTAAGTAGAGACTCGTTAACCCAGAAGGAGAAAATTATGAAACCTGTCATTGATGCTTTGCTCAATAAGTTGAGCTTGCCCGCCGATACCGCCGAGGCGGATCTGATCGCTGCCATTGAAAACATGGCAACGCCGGATGAAACCACCGCGCTGACCAACCGGGCTGAAACTGCCGAGCAGTCGCTCGCCAATATGCAGACCGCTCAGCTCGAATCGGACGCCGATGCCTTCCTCGAAGACAACGCCGCCCTCATCGAAAACCGCGACGAAGTCCGTGCGCAGTTTATTGAAAACCGCACCTTGACGGAAGCGGTCTTCAAAAACCTCAAAACCCCGGCAGCTCCCGCACCTGCCACTCGCCACCCGTCACCTGACACTCGGAGTCCCCTTCATAATCGGGACTCCCGGATTGCGGCGACGCATAATCGCGACGCCTCCGCCTCTGAATCTCAGGCCGTAAAAATCCGCAACCGCGCTGCCGAGATCATGAAGACCGAGCGCGTCGCCTATACCGAAGCCTTTCGCCGCGCCGAGCAGGAGCTCAGCGCTTAACTGTAAGGGCATCCCTCGTGGGTGCCTAAAAAAAGGAGAAATAAAATGAGCCAATCAAATGTAAAATTCGGTCCCGTCCCGTTCAACTGCGGAGAAGACCTCTCTGCCGCCGCTGACCACCTTGTGGTTCTCGGCCATTCCACCGGAACCCCGCAGATGACTCTGCCGGATTCCTTAACCGACAACGCGCTCTACCTCGTGCTTGAAGGTGCCGCCGCTGATGCGACCGGCTACTTCCTGCCGCTGTCGTCCGCCGCCAACGTTCGGCTTCCGCTCATTGGAACCTGCAATCCCGGCGACACGCTGGTCATTGCCGATCCGTCCGTCGAAGGACAGCCCGGCAAAGTCATTGTGCTGCCGGAAGACGCCGGAACCTACCGCGCTGTTGCCATCGCGGAAGAGCAGGGGATCAATACCCAGCTCGTGCTGGCACGTCCCGCCAACCTCGGCCTCATCACCGTCACTGAATAACCACGAACCCAAACCTAAAGCCTAGAGCCTAAAGCCTAGAGCCTGAATTCGACTGAAAGGAGAATAAAAAATGTCCCGTCTACAGACCATCAGTTCCAATCCCATGCTTCGCCAGTTCGCGCAGGGTGCCGCCCAAAGCGCCATCATGCCCGTGGCTGACTTCATTGCCCCGAC
>JBAYVX010000120.1:0-5570 GCA_041674365.1 Kiritimatiellales bacterium
GTCAGCGCACTCGTCTTTTCTTCCGTCGTTTTCAGGATCAGCACAACCTCATTTTCACGGCAGAGCTTCCCGTCCCAGCGGAAGATAGAGGTGACGCCGTCCAGGATATTGGCACACGCCGCCAGCCGTTCCGTTACAACGGTTTCGGCAATACGGGCGGCTTCGTCAGAACCCGCCGTTGTTACATAGACGAATTTTGTTTTCATTCATTCTTCCAGACACCGGAAAATAATATGGCATCGGCTTCTGCCGGCCCCCATGAACCGGGCGCATAGATAATCGGTTCGCTGTTCGCCGCAGCGGCGAGGATGGGCTCAATTACTTCCCACTCGGCTTCAACTTCATCGGAGCGGGTAAAGAGGGTGGAGTCCCCGCGCAGGGCATCGAGCAACAGCCGTTCATAGGCCTCCGGCAAAGCCTTGCTCCATTTGCCGGAATAGGAAAAGTCCATATTCACACTTTCGACCACCATCTGCATGCTCGGGCGCTTGACGGAAATTTGCAGGAAAATTCCTTCGTCCGGCTGGATGCGGAAGATCAGCGTGTTGGGCTTTACGCCGGTCAGGTCGCACACATCGCCTTTGCAGGCGACATGCCGAAAGAGCGAAAGCGGCGGCGTTTTAAACTGCACCGCGATCTCAGTTGTTTTTTTTGCCAGCCGTTTGCCGGTGCGCAGATAAATAGGTACGTCCGCCCAGCGCCAGTTGCTGATTTCCATCCGCAGCGCCGCAAACGTTTCGGTTTTCGACTGCGGGTTGACGCGGTCCTCTTCGCAGAAAGCCTTTGTGGTTTCGTCGCCGCCGTATTGCCCTAAGCAAACTGCGGGATGCTGCACGGTGGCCGGAGCAAGTTTCAATGCGCGCAGGACTTTGATTTTTTCATTGCGGATCGAACGTGCATCCAGCCCTTCCGGCGGCTCCATCGTAACCAGACAGAGCAGCTGGAAGAGATGGTTAACCACCATATCGCGCAGGGCTCCGGTTCGGTCATAAAACGCGCCGCGCCCGTTTTCCATGCCGACAGATTCGGCGGCGGTGATCTGGATATGATCCACATGGGTCCGGTTGAACACCGGTTCGAAAATTGTATTGGCAAAACGGAACGAAAGAATGTTCTGGACGGTCTCTTTCCCGAGATAGTGATCAATGCGGTAAATCTGTGTTTCGTCCAATCGGCTGAGCAGAACCCGGTTCAGGGCTTTCGCGCTTTGCAGATCGCGCCCGAACGGTTTTTCCACGACGATCCTCGTCCAGGGTTTGGAATCCGGCGGCGTAATCAGCCCGGTGCTTTTCAGGTTGTTTATGGTGGCATCGATCAGCTCGGATGTGATTGAGAGATAAAAAAGCCGGTTGGCGGGCAGCGTGCCGTTTTCGAATTTTTCCCGAAGGCTTGCATAGCCGGTTGTGTCAGAAAGATCGCCGCGGTGATAATTCAGGTGCGAGCAGAAGGCGTTCAGAGATTTTTCGTCCACGGGCGTGCGGCTGTACTCATGCAGGGCATCCTTCATCAGTGCACGGAAGCCTGGGTCGTCATAGTCGCGCCGCGCAAAGCCGACAATCGCAAAATCCTTTGTCAGCGCACCTTCCCGGAAGAGCGTATAGAGCGCCGGCATCAGCTTACGGCGGGTCAGGTCGCCCGTTGCACCGAAGATCACAAAAGTCACCGGTTCTTCAATACGGACTTCAAGCATGGACATGAGACAGTCTCCGTTCGGGTTGTGCGGAGTATCCGGTATCCAAACCGCTTCTTCAAGTCACATACATCGGCACTTGCGGGTACGCGTCTTTCCCGCTACCGTCTGAATCCGCACATGAAAATTCTCACCAAATATCTTCTGAAAAGCCTTCTCCTCCCGTTGTGTTACTGCCTGCTCGGATTTACGCTTCTTCTGGTCATCAGCGATCTTTTCGACAACTTCGGCGAGTTTCTTGACAGCGGAACCCGTCCGATGGAAATCGCTTATTACTACACTCAGAAGCTTCCGCCCAAAATGATTTACCTTACGCCGGTCTGTCTGCTGCTGGCCATGCTCTACAGTCTCTCGCAGCTCACCCGCCACAGTGAAATCATCGCCATGCGCGCCGGCGGGGTCAGTATCTATCGGATTGTAATGCCCTTCATCGGCGTCGGCATTGCCGTCACCCTGATTTCCGCTTTCATCAACGAAAAGATTGCGCCCAATGCCGCCTGGCGCGCCGAAAAGTTCCTCGATTACCAGAAAGCCGGTCATGACAACGAAATCTTTTTTGCCCGGAATTTTGCGCTGAAAAACCTCAACCATGTCTGGATGGTACAGAAACTCGATACGCGTGACTACTCCATGTATAACGTTGAACTGATCGAACAGCGTCCCGACAGTTCCGACGCAGTCAAATACCATGCAGAAAAAGCACTTTGGCTCGATGGACGCTGGTGGTTCATGGACGTCACCGTGCAGTCCTATAAGGAAAACGGAGACCTTGCCGGACCACCGGAAATCATTCTCCAGAAGGAAATGCGCGACCTTCGTGAAACTCCGCAGACCTTCATGGCCGAGATCAAAGATCCTGAATATCTCTCCGCCCGCGAAATGCGCCGTTACCTTCGCTCTAAAAAAGATATTTCCAGCAATACCCATGCGCGCCTGCTGGTGGATATGCACAGCCGACTTGCCGCACCCTTCGCCTGCCTCATCGTCACTCTCATCGGCGTGCCGATCGGCGCGCACACCGGCCGGCGCGGCGCGTTTGCCGGTATCATGGTCGCCATGTGCCTCTTCTTCGGTTTTTACATCCTGCAGCTCACGGCTCAATCACTGGGTAAGCAGGAAATAATTCCTGCCTTTCTCGGAGGCTGGCTGCCCGTCATCGTCTTCGGCCTGGCCAGTCCTTGGTTTATTCACCGGATGAGGTAGGACGTAATACGTAACGAGTAATGCGTAAGGAGAATATGACCTATAACGAATGGCAAGAAACAGTTCCTGAAATGATTCGTCAGGACTCGTTGTGGTCGTTAACCGTTTATAGGCATTCCCTTTTTATAAGCGACATTACCTGGCGAGATGTAAAACAATTGGCGGAAGACGTCTGTACACGATCCTTGTCCGATCAGCTTTACCGTTCAATCGGGTCGGTCTGCGCCAATATTGAAGAGGGGTACTCAAAAATCAGCGCTAAAGATCGGGCGCGATTTTACGAATATGCTTTAGGATCAGCACGTGAAAGCCGCGGTTGGTTTTATCGCGCTCGACATGTACTCGGCGAAAAAGTCGCGTTACATCGTATAAATCTGCTGACAGAAATCATTCGGTTATTGCTGACGATGATCCCGGAGCAGCGCACTCATACCGTGTGTGAAACGGACGGAGAATACGTGGCGGTGAAATGGAAGAATGAAAAAGTTCCATTTTACGACACATAACTTAGGTGTTATACGGGTTACGCATTACGTATTACGAATGGTTGCCAAATGACAGAAACCTCAAAAAAACCGTTGATTGATGTTGAGAACCTTTCCGTCCATTTCGGTTCCGTTACGGATCCCGTCCGCGCAGTGGACGGGGTGAATTTTCAGATTTTTTCCGGAGAAATCGTTGCCCTCGTCGGCGAAAGCGGCAGCGGTAAAAGCATCAGCGCGCTTGCGCTGGCCAAACTGGTACCCGAACCCGCCGGACGGATCGTCGGCGGAAAGATACTTTTCCAATGCTTGGACCTGAGGTATTCCGAAAGTGCTTTTCGTATTCCCGAAAAGAGGCAACCCGAAGAAGAGCGGCAACAAAGTAGCCAGCCGTCATGCAATGACTTCCAAGGTTTGGAAAAACAAAAGGGTGCAGGCACAGCCTGCTTCCAGGGGTTGGAAGTTTTGAAACTCAAAAGTTCCGAACTTCGGAAACTGCGCGGTGCGCGCATCGCCTACATCTTTCAGGAACCGGCCACTTCGCTCAATCCGGTCTTTACCATTGGCTGGCAGATTGGCGAAGCCATCCGCCTGCACCGTAAAGGCGTTAACGTAACGGCGGAAGTTGAAAAACTGCTTACGGCTGTCGGATTGTCCGATCCGAAGCGCGCCGCCAAAGCCTATCCGCACGAACTTTCCGGCGGCATGCAGCAGCGCGCCATGATTGCCATGGCGCTTGCCTGTGATCCCGACCTTCTGGTAGCTGACGAGCCGACTACCGCGCTTGATGTCACCGTCCAGAAACAGATTCTTGATCTGCTGGTTGACCTGCGCGAAAAACGTGGACTTTCGATTCTGCTCATCACGCATAATCTCGGCATCGTCGCCAACGTCGCCGACCGCGTTTATGTCATGAACAACGGAAAAATCGTCGAATCCGGCGAAACCAAAACCGTCCTGCGTACCCCGCAGCATAACTACACCAAAAAACTTCTGGCTGCTGTTCCGCGGTTGCGTAATGGAGGGGATCAGAATAATTAAGGACAGAATAATTCTAAATGTTGACGAGGTTCCAATGTCTGGAAATTATTCTGTCCTTAATTATTCTGATCTGAATTGATCTGGAATTTCACATGTCTGATCTACTGAGAATCGAAAATGTAAGCGTTTGCTATGGCACGCTCGACGCGGTGCGCGGCGTCAGTCTTTCGCTGAAGCCCGGCGAAACGCTCGGACTGGTTGGCGAAAGCGGTTGCGGCAAAAGTTCACTCGGCCGTGCTATTCTGGCTTTGGAGCCGGTTGCGGCCGGCCGGGTGATGTTTAATGGATACAGCGTCCAGTCCCTGAAACGTTCGGCGCTTAAAAAATTCCGTTGCCAGGCGCAGATGGTGTTTCAGGATCCGTTCGGATCGCTCAATCCGCGCATGAGCGTCGGCGCGGCGATTGAAGAAGTTCTTTTTGTTCACGGGATTGGCGGATCGCGCGCCGCCCGGCGCGAACGGACTGCGGCATTGTTCAACGATGTTGGTCTCGATCCGGACTGGCTCAGCCGGTATCCGCACGAATTCAGCGGCGGACAGCGCCAGCGTATCGGTATCGCGCGCGCATTGGCTCTGGAACCGAAACTGCTGGTAGCGGACGAACCGGTTTCTGCCCTTGATGTTTCCGTACAGGCCGACATCATTCAGCTTTTAAAACGGATTCAGCGCGAACGGGGGCTGGCTTATCTTTTCATCGGTCACGATTTGGCCGTTGTGCGCGAGATGAGTGACCGCATCGCCGTGATGTACAAGGGCGAAATCGTCGAAACCGGCACCGCCGATCAGGTTTGTGATACACCGCAGCATCCTTATACGCAGAAACTGCTTTCTGCTGTTCCAGACATTGACATGGCTCTTCGTCATTTTGAATGGGTAAAAAAGGAATAAAGACAGGCTTTTCAAGGCGGACGGCAGGGATCACCCCGGTGACTTTCCCATTTTAAAACATCCTGATGATCTGTGATCCCGTCAGAATTTCTCTGCTATCCATTGAAGAGCCGCTGTTTTTTTTAACAAAATTATGAATAGATCGTCTTTATCCGGCTGTTGCCATGCCTTCGGCGGCTCCGCTGTCTTGGTCTGACAGAGTCCTTTTTGTGGTGGAAAACACCACTTTTCAAGACGAGCATATTTTCAATCATTTTTTCCTCGACA
>JBAYVX010000121.1:0-5554 GCA_041674365.1 Kiritimatiellales bacterium
CCGCCCGGTTTTAAAACCCGCGCCGCCTGTTCCACCAGCGGACGGATCAGATCGAGGCCGTCCGCGCCGCCGTCGAGTGCCAGCTGCGGCTCAAAATCGCGCACGCATGGTTCCAGATTTTTCCAAACATTGGAAAAAATATACGGCGGATTCGAAACGACAATATCGAATTTTAAATGGGTAGGGATGGCTGTCCCAGCCGTCCGCGGACGCCTCGGAGAGGCGTCCCTACCGTCAAAATATGAAAGCAGATTATTTTCCAAACATTGGAACTTTTCGGACAACCCCAGCCGTTCTGCGTTCTCTTTTGCCAGCGCCAGCGCATCCGGTGAGATGTCAACCGCCGTCACTTCTGCGTTCGGCAGTTCGTGCGCCAGCGCCAATCCGATACAGCCCGTTCCGGTACAAACATCGGCAATAGCGATTGATGATTGTCGATTGCCGATTGAGGAAAGGACTTCTTCTACGAGGAGTTCGGTTTCCGGACGCGGTATTAAGGCTCTCCGGTCACAGCGGATTTCCAAACCCCGGAAATCGACATGGCCGATGATGTACTGGATCGGCTCGCCCTGCTCCGCGCGGGCGACCAACGTTTCGAGTTCGCGCTCCTGTTTCGGAGTCATTTCTCGAAAATAAATTTCCAACGGCTTGCAGCCCAGCACATGCGCCGCCAGCTCTTCAACAGAACGCTTCGCGTTCCCGTTCCCTGCCGCCGCCAGCCGTTTTTCCAATGTTTGGAAAAACGCGTTCATACGATTCCGTATTTGGTGCATTCTTCAAGAGCGTAGCGGTCGGTGCAGCCGGCGACGTAGTCGCAAACGGTGCGCATGAGTCCTTCTTCGGCAATCCGTTCGCGCGCTTTTTTGCCCATGGTTTCCGGATGCTGCACGTAGTGGTGAAACAGTCCGCGCATAAGTTCGACAGCCTCGGTGTTGGCGTCAGCGACCCCGGGATGATAGTAAAGCTGCTTATACAGAAAGTCGGAGAATTCTTTGAGCATAACCTTCGTTTCATCGCTGAAGCAGATGATCCGCTCCGGCGCATTCATAATGTCGGCAATGGTCTGCGGATTATTTTTTTCGATCCGCCGGCGCCCTTCACGCAAAACATCCTGAGCCTGCAGGTCGAGCAGGTTGCGGATGGTGATGCGTCTGTGCTGGTCTTCGTCGAGTCCGCTGTACTGTTCGTCAGTACGGGCGGCGGCAAGCTTCCAGAAGGCGAGTTCGCGCAGTTGGTCAAGCGTAATGAGTCCAGCGGAAAGGCCGTCGTCGGTGTCGTGAGCATGATAGGTCATGTCGTCGGCGACGTCGGCGATCTGCGCTTCCAGATATTGGAACGGTCCGATGGGGTGGCCGTCGAGTTCGGCATCGGAATTGGCAGCTTCGTGTTTGAGCAGCCCGGCACGCACTTCCCATGTGAGGTTGAGGCCGGTAAAGCCGGGATATTGGTATTCGAGTTTTTCAATTGCCCGCAGGCTCTGAAGATTGTGATCGAATCCGCCGTGTTCTTTCATCAAGTCATCCAGCACATACTCACCGCGATGGCCGAACGGGCTATGGCCGACGTCATGAGCTAGACAGATGGTTTCGGTGAGGTCTTCGTTGACGCGGAAGGCGCGCGCCAGCGTACGTCCGACCGCCGTCATTTCCATCGTATGGGTCAGGCGTGTGCGGTAATGGTCGGCCGTGCCGTTGACGAAAACCTGCGTTTTATACTCCAGCCGCCGGAAGCAGCGGCTGTGAAGGACGCGGTCGCGGTCACGCTGGAAGCTGGGGCGGACCGGATGCTCGGCTTCCGGATGCCTCCGCCCTAGACTGCTCGCGCTGTGTGCAGCGTACGGGGCGAGGTCACGGGATTCGAGCTGTTCCCATTCCTGTCTGGCGTATGTCATAGCCCGGATTCTAGACTTTTTCCAATGGTTGGAAATGGCGGGATGAAAAAAATTACGCTAGGATCTGCATCTGGTGAGTCAACCGCCGGAGAAACACAAAATATGCGTGAAAAAACATTGAAGACAAAAACCGTTTTCGAAGGACGCATCCTGAGTGTGGATGTGCTGGATGTCGAACTGGCGGACGGGCGAACCGGAACGCGCGAAATTGTCCGCCACGGCGCGGCGGTAGCGGTAATCGCCCGGCGGCGCGATGGCCGGTTTGTGTTCATCCGCCAGTTCCGCAAAGCGCTGGAACGCATCTGCTTCGAAGTAATGGCTGGTAACTGCGATCCGGGCGAAGAATCTGAAGCTGCCGCGATCCGCGAGCTGAAAGAGGAGACCGGCTACGAACCCGATTCCATCCGCTTTCTTTCATCCATCTACCCGTCGGTCGGCTACTGCACCGAGCGGATCGACATTTTCTACGCCGACGTTCACGAGCCGGGCGAAACCGATTTCGATCACGACGAAAATATTGAGACGGTTCTGCTCACCGAAAAGGAAATGGATGATCTGATCCGCGCCGGCAAGGTGCAGGACGCCAAAACCCTCGCTGCGTGGGCACTGTACAAATGTTCAATATCCAACTCTCAATGATCAATGTTCATTGAAAATTGAGTATTGATTATTGAGCATTTACACGGCCAGCAGACCGGTCATCAGCAAAACAAAGATGATCGCGCAAACCGCGCACAATGCCAGCGACCAGTAAGGAAGCAGACTTCTGTCATCCGAACGGCGCATCATCTTCGACCAGGTCGCCAATGCAGCCAGAATAAAGGTCAGCCCCAGCACAGCCAGAAATGCCAGCCGGTTTTTATCGGCATACGGCACACTCGAACCGGCACGACCGACCAACGGCAGGCACATACAGGTAAAGAAAAAAGAAATAAACGATGCAACCGTCAGTGTGCTGCCGGTCACCGGTTTCTGCAGGAAGCTTTTAAATTCAGGATTCATGATAATTCTTATGTGCCAAATGTCCGGAAAAATACAGGCTCTTTTTCCAAACATTGGAAAAATTCTGTGCTCTACTCGTCGCCCGCATTGCCGACAATGCGCACCGGTTTGGTTTTGCCTTTGATTTTCAACTTTTTCTGCCGGTCTTTATTGCGAGCCGTAATCTCGTCCCCGCTTTCCACCTTGGACAGTTTCTGGGCAACGGGAATAAACACTTTGTTGGTCTCAAAACCGAATTCAATAGCATAAGCCTCCAGTTTCGGGTATTTCAGGTCACCGTCCGGAATTTCAAATTCCCATTCATCTTCGCCGGCATAATTCACTGCCGGATGCGCCCGTTGTTTAGTAAGGATCTGTCCGTAGAAAACATCACCTTCCTTACTGACCAATTCAAAGGTGAACCGCATGACTCCGACAAAAGGACTGTCTTCATCCTGACTGGTCACAGCCTTAACGATCTCAAACTTCTGGTTCTGATCATTGCGGGTGCTGCTTTTATTAACCGACCCGATACTCACATGCTTCTGCAATACCTTCACGACTGCTTCCGTTTCCGGCGTCATGTCCGCCGAAAAAACAGCCGAACAACAAACTGCCAAACCGGCAATACCCGCAAAAATACGCATACCCGACCTCCTAATTATTGAGGCGGGGTTATACGCCTGCCGCCCGCTTCTGGCAAGTCCGTCGAGATAATTTCAATTGGATTTTCCAATGTTTGCCGTTCCCTGTGGTTATGGCTTCGCATTCGTGTTGCCTCTCTCTCGCTTTGCTCGGGTGGAAAACCGTGGTAAAGTCCGGCTTTCTGAAGGTTAAAAATTCCAGGATTTAGAACATGAACAGCGGATGGATCACAGTCAGCGGGGCAAGAGAGCACAACCTGAAAAACGTCACGGTGCGCATTCCGCGCAATAAGCTGACCGTCATCACCGGACTCAGCGGCTCGGGAAAATCATCGCTGGCCTTCGACACACTTTATGCCGAGGGTCAGCGCAAATACGTCGAAAGCCTTTCGGCCTATGCCCGCCAGTTTCTCGAACAGATGCAGAAGCCGGACGTCGATACAATCGAAGGGCTTTCGCCCGCCATTTCGATTGAGCAGCGTACGGCGGGTTCCAACCCGCGCTCAATCGTCGCCACGACAACCGAAATCCACGACTACCTGCGTTTGCTTTTTCCAAGCATTGGAAAAGTCCACTGTCCGGAATGCGGCAAACCGATCCAGCGGCAGAGCGCCGAAAATATTACCGAGCAGCTTTTACAGATTCCGACCAAAACCAAAGTCATTCTGCTCGCGCCGCTGGTGCGTGGACGCAAAGGAAAGCACGAAGAAGTTTTCGCCTCCATCAAACGGCAGGGCTTCGTCCGCGTCCGCGTCAACGGCGAGCTATGCGAACTCGACGCGGTTCCCGACCTCGACAAAAATAAAAAGCACACGATCGAAGCCGTTATTGACCGGCTCGTCATTGATTCGGCATCCCGCAGCCGGATCAACGATTCGGTTGAACTGGCACTCGCCACCGGCGAAGGGCTGATGATTGCGATGATTCAAACCGGCGATCAATGGAGCGACCGCCTCTACTCCGAAAAAAACGCCTGCCTCGACTGCAACATCAGTTTTGAAACCTTCACGCCGAAACACTTTTCGTTCAACAGTCCCTACGGGGCCTGCCCTACCTGTCACGGCCTCGGCAACATGCTCACCTTCGACGAAGAGCTGATCGTTCCAGACGAAACGCTCCCGCTCGAAGAGGCGGTCCATCCGTGGCGGCGCGGCGGACGCCGCGCCATCATTTATTACAAAAAACTGCTCCATGCCGTTGCCGACCATTACGGCATTTCGCTCAGTACGCCGTTCAACGAACTGCCCGCCTCATTTAAAAAAATTCTCTTCTACGGCTCCGGCGACGAACCGATCACCTATTTCATGCGCCGCCACAAAGTACACAAACCGTTCGAAGGCATCATCCCCGGCATGCAGCGGCGCTACACCGATTCAGACAGCGAATGGTCGCAGGAACGGCTGCGCGCCTACATGGGCAACCAGCGCTGCACTGCCTGCCACGGCGCGCGCCTGCGCCCCGAAACGCTCGCCTGCACCGTCGGCGGCAAAAACATTCACGAAATCTGCACGCTCTCCATCGAACAGGCACAGACGTTTTTCCAAGGTTTGGACCCGAGCGCAGCGAGAGAGGCCTCGCAAACGCGGGGCAACGACCGCAGGGAGTGGCAACTTTCAAAAGAAGAAGCCCGCATCGCCCGCGATATTCTGAAGGAAATCCAGGCACGCCTCGGCTTTATGCTCGATGTCGGCCTCGACTACCTCACGCTCGACCGCGAGAGCGGCACGCTTTCCGGCGGCGAGGCGCAGCGTATCCGGCTTGCCACGCAGATCGGTTCGCGACTGACCGGCGTGCTTTATGTTCTCGACGAGCCGAGCATCGGCCTGCATCAGCGCGATAACGACCGCCTGCTCGCCACGCTGAAAGAACTGCGCGACCTCGGCAATACCGTTGTCGTTGTTGAGCACGATGAGCAGACCATCCGCGAAGCCGACTATGTGATCGACCTCGGCCCCGGCGCGGGCGTCCACGGCGGTGAAATCGTTTTTTGCGGCACGCCGACCGAACTGCTCAAGGCCAACGATTCTCTGACCGCACA
>JBAYVX010000122.1:0-5547 GCA_041674365.1 Kiritimatiellales bacterium
GCTTCTGCCAGTCGTTTATGACCGAGCTGCAGCGCCATATCGGTCCTGACACCGACGTGCCGGCCGGCGATATCGGCGTAGGCGGACGCGAAATCGGCTTCATGTTCGGCCAATACCGTCGCATCCGCAACGAATTCACCGGTGTACTCACCGGCAAGGGCCTGAAATGGGGCGGCTCATTGATCCGTCCGGAAGCCACCGGCTACGGCGCCACGTACTTTGCGCAGGAAATGCTCAAAACACGACGCACCAGCCTCGAAGGCAAAGTGTGTACGGTTTCCGGTTCCGGAAACGTTGCCCAGTACACGGTTGAAAAGATCAACCAACTCGGCGGCAAAGCCGTCACGCTGTCTGACTCCGCAGGCACCATTGTTGATCCCGACGGTATCAACGAGGAAAAACTGGCCTGGGTTATGGATCTCAAAAACGTACAGCGCGGCCGCATTAGCGAATACGCCAAGAAATTCAAAGCCGAATACCATGAAGGTAAACGTCCATGGTTCGTCAAGTGCGACTGCGCGTTTCCAAGCGCCACGCAGAACGAAATCGACGGCAACGACGCCAAGACCCTGCTCGATAACGGATGCTTCCTTGTCAGCGAAGGCGCCAACATGCCGAGTACGCCGGAAGCTGTCGAACGGTTCCTCGCCAAGAAGATTCTGTATGGCCCGGGCAAAGCGGCCAACGCCGGCGGCGTGGCCACATCCGGTCTCGAAATGAGCCAGAACTCGATGCGCATGAGCTGGAGCCGCGAAGAAGTTGACGAAAAGCTCAACACCATCATGGTCAACATTCACAAAAACTGTTTCGAAACAGCTGCCGAATACGGCTGTCCGGGCAACTATGTGGCTGGCGCCAACATCGCCGGATTCACCAAGGTGGCCGATGCCATGCTCGCTCAGGGGCTCATCTAAGCAAGGCCCTGAACGGATCAACGAAAGGGGGCTTCGGCCCCCTTTTTATTTGGAATACTGGAAGAATGGAATAATTTGGTTTTCCAATGTCTGGAAAAAATTGCCAGCCGCAACGCAGTTGCTTTCCAAACCTTGGAAAAAATGAGAGAACGACGGGTATCAGTAGGAGATTCTCATGAAACCTTTCAGCACGACATTGAGTACAGGGATTCCCGATCTCGATCACACTATCCGCGGCGTGCTGGCCGGTGACAATATTGTCTGGCAGGTGGATGATATTGCTGAATATCAGGCGTTCGTTCTGCCGTTTGCTCAGGCGGCACAGGACAACGGGCGCGTGCTGATCTATTTCCGCTTCGCCCGCCACGAGCCGCTGCTGCCGTCGTTCATGGCAACGGAAGTGCACGAGCTGGATCCACAGATCGGATTCGAAGGATTTATTGCCGATATCCACGACGTCATTCGTCGCGTCGGGAAGGGCGCCTTCTACGTCTTCGACTGTCTATCCTGTCTGGCGGTGGACTGGTATTCCGACCAGATGCTCGGCAATTTTTTCATGCTGACCTGTCCCTATCTTTTCGACCTCGAGACCGTCACCTATTTTGCGCTGTTCCGCAATTACCACACCCAGCACGCCATCGGTCCCATCAGCCGCACAACGCAACTGTTTCTCGATGTCTATTCCCATAAAGGCCATCTCTATCTGCGGCCGATGAAAACCCAGCATCGCCATTCGCCGACTATCAACATGCTTCACGAATGGCGGAAAGAAGACGACACGTTTCATGCGGTCAGTTCCAGCAACGTGATTTCTGAAATTCTCACCTCGGCCCGCTGGTCGGGACTGAGCGCCGACAGCAGCGGGGATTTCTGGGAGACGACCTTTGTGCGTGCCCGTGAAATGATCAAATCCGGAACCTACCGTCCCGATATTCCCGAGCGCGGAAAAATTCTCTACGAACAGCTCTCGCGAATGATTATCTCGCGCGACGAAGCGATGCAGCGGCTGATCGCGCGCAACCTGACGCTCGAAGATATTCTTGATGTGCGCAAGCGCATGATCGGTACCGGACTGATCGGCGGGAAAACCGTCGGGATGCTTTTGGCCCGTGCCATTCTAAAACGCGCCGATCCGCGGTACGTCAACCTGCTTGAAGAACACGACTCGTTTTATATCGGTTCCGATGCGTTCTATACCTTCCTCGTGCGCAACGGCATCTGGAAAGTGCGCCAGAACCAGCGCGATCCCGAACGCTTCCTCGAAGGAGCTGAAGAAGCCCGCCACATGATCATCCGCGGCGATTTTCCAGACTACATCCTTCAGCAGTTTGACGAAATGCTCGACTACTTCGGGCCGTCACCGTTCATCGTCCGCTCGTCTTCACTGCTCGAAGACAACTATGGCAACTCCTACGCCGGGAAATACGACAGCGTCTTCTGCGCCAACCAGGGGCCGCGCGAACGCCGTTTGCAGGATCTGCTCGCCGCCGTCAAAACCATTTACGCCAGCTCCATGAGTGAACGGGCGCTCAACTATCGCGCCCGTCGCGGCGCGCTCGACAAAGACGAACAAATGGCGCTGCTCGTCATGCGGGTTTCCGGCGCATCCTACGGACATTACTTTTATCCGCAGGCAGCAGGCGTCGCCTTCTCCTTCAATCCATATGCGTGGAGCCCGGACATTGATCCGGAAGCCGGCGTCATGCGGCTGGTCTTCGGACTTGGCACACGCGCTGTGGACCGCTCCGACGACGACCATACCCGCATCGTCGCGCTCAACGCGCCCGACAAACGACCCGAAGGAAACTTTGAAGCGACACTGCAATATACTCAGCGCCGCGTCGACTGCCTCGATCTCGAATCCAACCAGCCGGTTTCTGAGCTGTTTAACGACCTCATCAAAACTCCGCCGGAAGATCTGCCGCTGGATATGTTTGCCGCCGCCGACTTGATCAACCTGCCCGACGGACGGCGGGTCGAGCGCCGGATGCTCACCTTCGACAAACTGCTCAAAGAAACGCCGTTTGTGAACGACATGCGTGACATCCTCAACATCCTGCACGAAGCCTACGACTATCCGGTGGACATCGAATTCACTATGAACTTTGTGGACGAAAAAAATTACCGCATCAACCTCGTCCAATGCCGCCCGCTACAGGTGCAGGGCGTCGGCGCGGTCAAATTACCGGAAATTAAAGTGCCGGAAGCCAGCCGCATTATCGAAGCGCGCGGGGCGGTCGTCGGGCAGAGCCGTCTGATTCCGGTCGACCGGCTGATTTATGTGATTCCCGCTCTCTACGGAAAACTTCCGTTGCAGGAACGCTACGCCGTTTCCCGTCTGATCGGCGAAATCAACCGCACCGCATCCGCAAACAGTACTGTCATGCTGCTCGGTCCCGGGCGGTGGGGCACCAGCAGCCCGGAACTTGGAATTCCCGTCAGCTTCAACGACATCAACCACGTTAATGTTTTGTGCGAAATCGTTGCCATGCACGAAAACCTCGTGCCGGACGTCTCACTCGGAACGCACTTCCTCAACGAGCTCGTCGAAAACAACATGCTCTATCTGGCGCTTTTTCCGAAACAGGGCAGCAACTTTCTCAACGAAGAATTTTTCTTGAAGGGACGCAACCGGCTGCTCGACCTCGTTCCGTCCGCCGAAAAGTGGGCCGACGCCGTGCACGTCATCGAAGCGAGTGATCTTTCGGATGGAAGCGGCATCAACCTCTGGGCCAGTGCTGTTGACCAGAAAGTCGTTTGCTACCTTAAGTGATTTTTTTGGTTCCGAACATTGGAAGAAACTGACTCCATGGACTGAACATAGCCTTGCTAATGCTCGACTATGTGAAAAATTGTCGTGACAAGCGGTAGCGAGTTGCGGAAGAAACAGTCATGAAAAGCCCGATGCTTCCATCTGAGCACCATACTGCGGTTCAGCGGACGCTGTACCTTGGGCGTAGCGGTAAGCCGGAAGCTTTGCTGGAACTGATCGAACTCTCGCATCTGCCTTCTAATGAGGTACAGCGACTCGCAGCCTCTGCCGTCGGCAAGCTGGCGGAGTTCGGGGCTGATGCCGAAGCCGCTGTGGCGGCATTGGCTCCGCTGGCGTTGCACGGACGGCACCCGCAAACACAGCAATACGCCATTCGCGCACTCAAGAAATACGGGGCTTCTGCTCAGGCGCATGTCTCAGATCTTCGCGACATCGCCCGTAATCCGTCCAATCCAAACTATGTGCGCGCCGCCGCCAAGACCGCCGCAGATGCAATTGAGCTGGCGGCACAAGATGTCGATGCCGGAGTGAAACACCGTTGCAAACGGTGCAACGCCGCGGTTTCTTCCGAAGAAGTTGCGCGATCCAACGAAACGTTCCAGCGCGTGTTTTGCGACCGCTGTTTCGACGAGGTGTTTCTGGAGCGGCGCAATTTTGAAACGCAGGTCGAGATCAACAAAACCATTGAAGCGCGCGACGGTACGCTGGTGCAGTCCGAAGGAGAACGCCGCATTGCAGAGTGGCTGACCGCGAATGGACTTTCTTACCGCTACGACGCAAAATACCGCATCATCGGCGAGTTTCAGATCCGGCCCGACTTTTATCTGCCGGAAGTGGATGTCTATATCGAATACTGGGGGCTGAACACGCCGCAGTACAAAATGAGCATGTACAAAAAACAAATGCTCTATCAGCAGGAAGGCAAGCGGCTCATCTCCGTCTATCCCAAAGACCTCCCCGTGCTGAACAACTTGCTCGTATCCAAACTTCGTCTTTTTGGAGTCAGCCTGTAAGGGGATTCCAAACCTTGAAAGCATCGAAATCAGCCTATTCTAAAATTCATTGGATGACCTCTGCGCCTCTAGGGCAAGCACGTGACTTTGCCATCCCTCGGCACGGACAAGTGCTTGTTTATCGTCCAGACGGGAGAATCAGAGAAGAACGAACTTACAGAAAAGACCCGTATCCTCCTTTAGGATAGCGGTCAATTTCCAAAGAGGTTCTGTTTGATAATGAAACCCCGGAGTTTCCGATGTTTGGAAACTCCGGGTTGCTGACTCCTGATCTCTGACGCCTGTCCGCTGGCGCTTCGCGCCTAGCGGCGCGGGAGTTCAGCGGGGCCGCGGGTCGGGAGGCAGGATTCGCCCATGAGGAATTCGTCGACGCAGCGCGCGGTTTCGCGGCCTTCGGAAATCGCCCATACGATGAGCGATTGTCCGCGGCGGCAGTCACCGGCGGCGAAGACGTTGTCGACCGAGGTCTGATAATTTTTGCCGGTTCTGATGTTGCCGGTCTTATCAATTTCAACACCCAGCGTCTTGACAGCATTATCGCGTTCCGGGCCAACGAAGCCGAGGGCGAGCAAGACGAGATCGGCCTGCCAGTCTTTTTGTGAACCGGGGATTTCTTCCATGTTGGACTTTCCGGTCTGACGCTCGCGGGTGAATTCTATGTTGACGGTTTTGACGCCGGTGACGTGTCCGTTCTGTCCGTTGAATTCTTTGGTGAGCATGCAGTAGCGGCGCGGATCTTCACCGGCTTCGCGGTGCGAGGAACTGGTGCGCAGCTTCATCGGCCAGTAAGGCCACGGTTGGTGTGCAGGGCGATCGGACGGCGGTTCCGGGAAGAGTTCGAAATTGA
>JBAYVX010000123.1:0-5543 GCA_041674365.1 Kiritimatiellales bacterium
AGAGGATGCCGTTGATCTGCATGACACCACCAACGCCCTGCACCTGCACACGCCCGTCTTCCATGTTGACGTCCGCGCCAGCATCCAGCTTCCCGCTTTGAATCGCCTGCACATATTCCTGAAAGGCGCGGTTGCTGTCGGCCTGCGACGGAATCCAAAGCTGGTCGCCGTAAAGGTCACGGGTGACTGCCATAAAGGTGTTGTCGGCCAATGCGTTCTGGGTGATGAGATAGACATCAGGTCGTACTTGCGGACAGTAGATCATGTAGGTCGGCACAAAACGTCCCGGATCGGTTCCGCCGAAGAAGAGTGCGTTGGTGCCCATCGGCGGCGGATAAGTCGGGTTCGGATATTTTGACCATTCGGCGTCGAATTTTTTCTGATCTTTGCCACATTCATACCAAATATCTTTTTTGATTCCCTCAACACCCTGCAATTCCCAGTTGCCGAATTGCCAGCCGAAATCGTGACCGTTCTGCTCGGAACCGCCGACCACCTTGAGTTGTTCCTTATTATAATAGTTTTTGTGTATCAGCGAGAATGGCAGAAGGAAAACCAGCAATGTTCCGATCCATTTCGTGACCGGATTATTGCCAACCAGCGCTTCGAGCCAGGCCATCAGCAGAAGCAACCCATAGCCGATCCAGATTGCGTATACCGCATGGGACTGAATGTACTGCACACGCGCAATAAACAGCGTTTGAATATCGAGCTTCGGGTTTTGCAACACGATAAAAACAAGACCGACTCCGATGAATGCCGCCACGGTCGTGAAAAGCCAATCGCGGTTCTTGCGGCCGATGCGAATGATGAAGGCAAACGGCAGAATGGCCAGCAGTGCGACTGGGCCGAAAAACTGTGCGCGCAGGTCATGCAAAAAGGCTCCGATCTGCTCAAGAAAAAGCGGCGAGAAAATATTCGTCAGGGTAACGCGTTCGTACTGCCCGCGGGTAATGGCATGCATGAAGCCTTCCCACGTGCGGGGATAGCCCCAGTTGATCGGCGGGTTCTGATCCGAAGAAATTGGCATATAAAGGTAAAATGACAGACCGAGCAACATCAACAAATAGGTGGCGCAAACGGTTTTTCCGTTCGGCAGGAAAAGGCCGAGCACAGGGATCACCAAAGCATAAACAGTCCAGAACCAGAAGCCGATATGTGCCGGACCGGTCGTCCAGCACCAGTTGGCGTATTGCGGGTCATCCGCCATGACTTTGTTGAGACCGATCATGATGACATAAAATATCCCGACAACCGCAAAATCGCGGGCCAGCCTGATGTGGCGCAGAAAAACCGCCAGCACAACCCCGGCTCCCATGAATAAAAGTGTTTGATGGTTGGTAAGGCCAAGCCCAAAGGTAAACGCCATCAAAAACAGAGGCTTCGGGTTGTCCGGCTCCATCATCCAGCGGTAAAGAAACAGCAGCACGGCAGTTTGAAAAAAAATGTTGAGGGCATAAACCTCAGCGATCACCGACTGCGACCACAGCCCTTGACTGAAGGCCAGCAGCAACCCGCTTGAAATTCCTGCCGTAGAGCAGAAAAGACGTTCTGTTTTTTCGCCGAGTACATTCGTTTCTTTTTTGAGACTGTGAAGCAGATCCAGACCTGACCGGCTGACCAGAAGCGCCAGAATCCCGCAGGCCAGCGCGCCGAAAAATGCAGAACAAAAGCCAACGCCCCATGCCGGATTCGGATAGCCATGATACGTCACACCGTTGAAAATCCATTGGAAGAACCAGGTTAGTAAACTCCAGATCGGGTAGCCCGGAGGATGCGGCACGCCCAGATAGTCGGAGGCGGTGATCAGTTCGCCGGAATCCTCCAGTGTAACGGTTGGTGCAAGCGTTAAAGTATAAACGACCAGCGCGATCAGAAAGGTCAACCCGAAAGATATCCAGTCAGCGCGGCGGAAAAACGGTTTCGATTCCAAAGCAAGGCCCTTTCATGAAGGTTCACGAGAAGCAGAAATAAGCCCTTTTTGAACTAAAAGGTCAAGTTTACAGGCAACGCAAACTCCTGTATGGTCTGGCTCATGAACAGCGAAAAAACAACCGACCGTTTTGCAAAAGTTTACGGCAGTCCCGGACAGGGTCCCCGCACTCTTGGCCCATTGCGTGTTTTCTGGCCGCTGATCCCCATCTGTCTCGCCGCAGGCTGGCTGTTACATGCCGCCGTGCCGGTACCACAGATTTCCATCTCGCAGGCCGGCGTCCTTTTTGTCCTGCTGGCCGCGGCGCTGGTTCTCTTTACCGGATGGAGCGCACGGCGGCTGCACAGTTTCCTAAAAGGCGCCGAAGGTGAAGAAACCGTCGCGCGCATCCTCTCCTTCCTGCCCGCCAGCCACACCGTGTTTAACGACCTGCAACTTGATCCGGGCGGCCCGGCCTTCGATCATATTGTCGTCGCGCCGGCCGGACTCTTTGTCATTGAAACTAAAAACTGGAGCGGCGAAATTACCTTCCAAAACGGACAGGTTCTTTGTAACGGCCGCGCACCCAGCCGCCCGCCACTTAAGCAGGTCAAAGAAGAAGCCGCCGCGCTGCTCGACCATCTCTCTGCCGCAGGCTGCCCCGAAGCGCCGGTTTATCCGGTCATCTGCTTTGTCGGCAACCGTCCGCAAGGCGGGCTCGCCAATGTCGGCGGTGTGCGCATTTGCACCGAAAGCGATCTGCGAAGCTTCTTTGAAAACTCTCTCGAAACGCCCCTGCCCGCCGGAACGCTTGGCATGATCAGCAGTGAACTCGCACGCTGCATAGAAGACAAATAAGGAGTCGTTATGATTCGCGCCCTGATTCCGGTCGCCGACGGCAGCGAAGAAATGGAAGTCGTCATTGTCGCCGACACCTTGCGACGCGCAGGCTGGAATGTTGTTCTCGCCGGACTGCATGGAACCGGACCGATCACCGCCTCACGTAAAGTGAAAATCATTCCCGACGCCCGCTGGGAAGAATTGGATCTGCTTTCGTTCGACCTGCTCATCCTGCCCGGCGGCGCAGGCGGCACCAAAGCGCTTTGTGAACATGACGGCGTGCAGGAAACGATCCGCATTTTCGATATCAAGGAAAAATGGATCGGTGCCATCTGCGCCGGAACGCTCGCGCTCCATAAAGCCGGCATCCTCAAAGGCAGATCTTTCACCTGCTTCCCCGGTGTCGAAAAAGAAATGCACCGCACCGACCGCTCAGACGAAGCTGTCGTTGTTGACCGCAATCTCGTCACCAGCCAGGGTCCGGGCACCGCATTCGCGTTCGCACTGAGATTGATCGAACTGCTGGAAAATCAACAGGCAGCTGAAAAAGTCCGCAGCGGTCTGATTTATTAGCCCAATCCTGCCTGTTAAGCTTCGTGCTTATAGAGATGCACGTCGCGCTGCGGAAACGGAATAGTCAAACCTTCGGCTTCGATGCGTTTCTTGATAGCTTCGTTCAGCGCAAAAAAAGCGTCCCAGTAATCAACCACCTTCACCCACGGACGCACGGCCAAATCGATGCTGCTGTCGTTCATCGCCAGCACACCGATAAAGGGTACAGGATCTTTCAGAACCCGGGGGTCTTTGCTGACTTCATCCATCAGTGCCGCCTTGGCTGTGTCGATACTGTCGCCGTAACTGATACTCGCCGTCAGATCGAGGCGACGC
The DNA here is from genome assembly GCA_041674365.1 of Kiritimatiellales bacterium. Lineage (GTDB taxonomy): Bacteria > Verrucomicrobiota > Kiritimatiellia > Kiritimatiellales > Tichowtungiaceae > Tichowtungia. The sequence continues at coordinate 3,641 of JBAYVX010000123.1, forward strand.
GTGCCTTCCGCAGAATAGTTGATGATATTGTCGCCCATCATTTTTGAGTTCGGCACAATCACGCGCTTGTTATCCAGCGTGACCAGCGTCGTCGTGAAAATATGAATGGCCTTTATCACTCCGGCGGTTCCGCCGCCTTCAATGTAATCGTCCAGTTTGAACGGACGGAAGATAATCATCAGCACGCCGGCGGCGAAGTTGGCCAGCGAACCCTGCAATGCCAAACCGACCGCCAGTCCGGCAGCGCCCAGTACGGCAATAAACGAGGTGGTTTGCACACCAAGCTGCCCCAATGCGGCCAGTACGATAAAAATAATCAGCGCGGCATAGGCCAGATTGGTTGTGAAAGTGACCAGCACCGGGTCAACGCGCGCTTTCAGCATCCCCTTTTCGAGCCAGCCTTGAAGAACTTTTGCAATCCAGCGGCCGATTACAAAAATCAGAATCGCCGCAACAATCTTGAATCCGAATTTTGTCAGCATTTCTTCGGCTGTCGTCAACCACTCCGGGGTGGTTGTGAACATCTGCTGAACACTATTCATTGCACCCTGCACTGCATTCGTTTCCATCTGAACCTCCTTGTTTTCTGAACCTTGAACCTGAGATGTTCCGAAAGTGGTTTTTTCCAAGGTTTGGAAAATCAGGCCGAGAGATGCATATGGGCGCGGTAGTAGGCAAGCTCGGCGGCGGAAGCGACGATGTCGTAGCAGGCATCGTGCTGACGCAGGCGGCGCAGGTCGGCTTCGGGGAAATATTTTTTGACGGTTTTGGCATCGTCTTTGGCAAATTCCGCCCCGTCTGTCTGATCAAACCACTGAATTTTCAGCGCGGAGACATCGAGCAGGCGGTAATGCAGGCGACTAACAAAGGTTGGCAGAAATTTACGAGCCAGCACCCAGTCGTTGTGAACGCTGTTCCCGGCCATGATCGGGCGCTTCTGGATCGTCTTGGTGGGCGTTCTGCACCAGCGGTCGACGAAAGCAGTCAGCTGTTTATCGACCTCGGCGAGTGTCAACGCCGCGTGTGACCGGCATTTTTTGACCAGCTCCGGCAGGTTTTTCTCAACCCAGGGGCTGAGCGGCACGGCGTCGGAAAGGCGGATATAAAAATTCAGATCTTCTTCAGGCGGCGTAATGCGTTTGAGATCTTTGTCCGTCAGCATGACGGCAACCTGGAGGAGCTGCGCCTCGTCGAGTTCGAGCGAGGTGAACTCGGTATCGAACCAGACGTAGGCTGTGGAGGCTTTATTCATCACTTCTTTTTCGCCTTGAGAATTTCGAAGGTGTCAGAGGCGATGACTTTTTCTTCGTCGGTGTGAATGACGAGAGCTTTTACCTTGGAGATTTTCGATGTGATGATTGTTTTGTGAACTTTATTGGCGCGTTTGTCTATTTTGAGGCCAAGGTATCCGAAGTTGGCCAGAACTTTTTCGCGAACAACCGGAACGTTTTCGCCGATGCCGGCGGTAAAGACGATCGCGTCTACGCCGTTCATTGCCGCCGCATAGGCTCCGATGTATTTTTGAATGGAATAGACGAAAATTTCCAGCGCTTCGACACAGCCTTCGTAGCCTTTTTCGCAACCTTCGAGCACATCGCGCATATCGCGCTGGCCGCACAGGCCGAGCAGACCGCCCTGTTTGTTCATCATGGTGCTGACCTGCTCGCCGTTTAGTCCCTGCGTTTCCATAATGTGCAACGGGATGTAGGGGTCGAGATCGCCGGAGCGGGTACCCATCAGAATGCCGGCCAACGGGGTGAGACCCATCGAAGTGTCAATGGATTTCCCGCCTTCAAACGCGGCAATTGAGCCGCCGTTGCCGAGATGGCAGGTGATGATTTTTAATTTTTCGATCGGCTTTTTGAGCGTTTTGGCCGCCTTTTTTGCCACGTAGCCGTGCGAC
>JBAYVX010000124.1:0-5538 GCA_041674365.1 Kiritimatiellales bacterium
ACGCCGACAGGCCCGAGCCGGAAATCATCCGCCGGGCCTGTGCGCTTTTGGAGGCGGGCGAACTGGTGGTTGTCCCGAGCGAAACCGTTTACGGCATCGCCTGCGACCCGGCGCATCTGGAAAAACTCTACACCGCCAAGGAGCGCGACCGCGGCAAGCCGATTGCCCGCCTTGCCGCCTCGCTTGAACAGGTTGAAGCGCTCGGCGCGAAGTTTGGAAAACATGGCCGGGCACTGGCAGCGAAATACTGGCCTGGCCCACTGACGTTGGTACTCGATACGCCAGACGGCCCGACCGGGTTTCGCGTTCCGGCGCACGAAGTGCCGCTCGCTCTCGCCCGGGCCTTTGGACGTCCGATCGCTCTGACCAGCGCCAATAGAAGCGGTGGTGCAGATGCCGTTTCCGCTCAGGAAGCTTTCCAAGCCTTGGAACCGGTGAGGCCGGATTTCAGGGCTTCACCACACTCCAACGAACCCTTTTTCCAAACCTTGGAAAATCCCGTCTCGCTTTTTCTGGATTCAGGCGAGTGCGACGGGAAAAAACCAAGCACTGTTGTCCAATGTTTGGAAAACAGAATCAACATTCTGCGCAAGGGTGCTGTTCCCGACACAGAATTTTCCGCATTTCAGTACTAACGAACTGAAATCATTCTCCTGAAGTTTTAAAAAATAACCGGATAAAACAATATTGCTATTGTTTATTTGCTGTAATTCCAAAAATTATGTTACAAGAATGTGTCTTTGCGGGATTCTGATTCACCTATACAAGCAGGAGGTTCCAACCATGAAACAGTATGTTAAAACTTCAATTCTCCTTTCGATTTTGGTTGTCGGCGCAATGAATGCCTTTGCGGGTGTGTGGGAGTCGAAATCCTGTCCTGATGGACGAATGGTCGCAATTGTGCCTAATTCAAAAGTATATTGCGGGACAGATGGACGAACCGTATCGATTCCCAAGGGCTGGAGCAAAGAACAGGGACTGGATGGACGCCTAGTTGCAATTCCGCCGAAAGGAAAGGCGGAAAAAGGAAGTGACGGCCGGTTGATTCCCGTGCCGGAAGGCTGGAGCTTTAAAGAAGGCTCCGATGGCCGCGGTGTTGCGTTTCCGCCCGGGGGCAAGGCTGTTTGCGGAGACGATAAAAGATTAATCGCTGTTCCGGAGGGCTGGACGGAGCTCGAAGGAGAAGATGGACGTATAGTCGCCATTCCACCAGAAGGAACAACCGTTGAGAGTCCGGATGGACGTATCATTGCCGTCCCAAAAGGATGGACTTCTGTCACTGGCAGAGATAACCGCGCAGTGGCGGTTCCTCCGGGCGGACAAACAGCGACGGGGCCTGACCAGCGCGCAACACCACTACCTTCGGACGACTTCGATATAACCGATTACGTAACGCTCTATTGTATCATGGATGCTCAGTCTGCAACACTGGCCGAAGAAGAAGCCGAAGAAGCTGCTGTATCCGGGACTACAACCGAATAACAAATGCGCTTGCAAACTGAATCTCCGCAACCAAGGGTTGCGGAGATTTTTTTGCGTCAACTACTTCACTTTTTCTTAATTGGATCGAGCACCCAGCGTTTATTGAACCAGAAATATTGCTCGGGATTGGCGCGGATTTCGGCGTCAAAGACGGAGATCAGCTTCTGTATCATCCGTTGCCAGTCTTCTTTTTTGTCGAGCGACGGATCAGGGTAAATCGGCTCGAATACTTTGTATTCGTGGTGCGTCCAGCCGCGGCGGATCAGCGCGATGGGATAGATCGGGCAACCGGCCATTTGCGCAAAGAGCGCCGCGCCTGCACCAAGGTTGGCTTTGCCTCCAAGGAAGTTGATCAAAAGAGCGTCGGTGCTGGAACGTACATCCGGCAGGATAGCGAGTACTTCCCCGGCTTTCAGGCGACGTACAACATTCCGCAGCACAGCGGAGTCGTTCAATATGACTTCCATTCCCGTGGTGTTTCGAATCCGGTTGAGAAGACCGTCGGTGAGCGGATTTTTCTGCCGGCGGGCAATGGAAAAAACAGGAATACCCGCCAGCTTGCAGGCAACGCCGCCGAGATCCCAATTCCCCATGTGCGCCGAGGAAAAAATAAACGCACCGTTCTTCTTATAGATTTCCCGCATGGCCATGATACCCGTGTAAAGTGGCATCTTTTGCAGTTTTTCGGGGGTCAGTTTTCCAAACCGTGCCGCTTCAACGGCGTTGAAGCAGATGTTGCGAAACGAAAGCCAGGCAATGTGCCTGCGCTCTTTTTCGGTAAAGCGATCGCTGAATACTTGTTTCAAGCGGGCTTCAGCCTTATCGCGGCGAAAACGCAATACATGAAAGAATAATCTGCCGATCAGCCAGCCAATAGTCAGTGCCGCGCGCAACGGCAAAATATTCACCACAATGAACAGGATCCGCAGCAGCACGTATTCAAAAATATGTTTGGTTCGGTGTTTCATCGATTGCGCCCATTAAAACGCCGGCGAGGCGGTTCGCGCAAGAACGGTTGTGAGCGCGCGCCAACATAAACGGCCTCTTCGCCCAGCAGATGCTCAAGCTTTTTTACCAGTTCCGGCGACGCAGTCACCTGCGAATGGCGGTCGGCTTTGATAAAAACCTTTTCGCCGGAATCAAGCAGCACACAGATGTTCAGAGGCGTCACACCGGAATGTTCGGATGCGATTTTTTTAACCGCCGCAAATTTCGCCGGAGTCAGCGCCGTTTCAGGCAGGTGCAGACTGACCTTTTCGGCAAAGAGACGAGGGACTTCAGCCAGCGGAAAAAGCTCAGAAATTTGAAGTTCAAGCTCGTCTCGGAAGTCTTTGGTAACTTTTCCGGAAGCCATCAGAGGTGCGCCGTCATCGAGCAGTTTTTCAAATTTCTGGAAATCGTCGGGCCAGACGACCGCGTTGACGGCGGCTTCGAGCCCTTCGAGCCGGAACCGCGCGTAGGGACGGGGATCTTCTTTTTTCGTAAAGACCTTTTTATATTTATCCACCAGTCCACCGACGCGGACATATGTTTTCTGTTCGTCACCGGCAGCGGCCTCCAGCACGTCGCCCAGCTCGCCGATTTTCTGAAGAGCAAAGGTTTTCAGCGTCCATTCGTGTTCGGCCAGTGGATGGCCGGAAATGTAAAAACCGATCAGCTCTTTTTCCGCCGAAAGCATTTCGCTGTCGGGCCACGGTTCGACAGGCGGCAGATCATCGTCGCTGTCCTGCGCCGAGCCGGTGTCGAGCATGTCGAAAAGCGAACTCTGTCCGCTCAGCTTATCCTTCTGCGCGGAGGCGGCACGACCCATCGCCATTTCGATCCCGGCAAACAGGCGGCTGCGCGGCTTGTGGCAGAAATCGAACGCGCCGCATTTAATCAGGCTTTCCAGTGTCTTGCGGTTCACTTCGCGTGAATTGATCCGGACGCAGAAATCCATCAGTCCCTTAAACGATCCGGCGGCTTCGCGCTCTTTCACCAGCATTTCAACCGCGCCCGATCCGACATTTTTAACGCCCGCCATCCCGAAGTGAATCGTTCCTTTCGACGGACGGAAGCGGGCGATGCTTTCGTTAACGCTCGGCGCACGCACATTGAGACCCATTTCACGCGCCTCGGCCAGCAGAAACGCCAGCTTGTCGGGTGTGCCCATTTCACTCGAAAGCAGGGCAGCCATAAACTCTTCGGGGTAGTTGGCTTTCAGCCACGCGGTCTGATAGGAAATAATTCCATAGGCCGCGCTGTGTGATTTATTAAAACCGTACTGTGCGAATTTTTCGATCATTTCCCACAGTTTCTCGGCCAGTTTCCGGTCAATGTTGTTGGTTTTTTTGCAGCCGTCGATGAAATTAACTTTCTGGGCCGCCATGACGGACATGTCTTTTTTACCCATCGCCCGGCGAAGCAGGTCGCCTTGACCGAGCGAGAAGCCGGCCAGTTTATTGGCCGCCTGCTGAATCTGCTCCTGATAGACAATGATGCCGTAAGTTTCTTTAACAATCCCCTCAAGCAGCGGGTGTTCGTATTGAATTTTCACCTTGCCGTGCTTGCGCGCGATAAATTCGTCGATGAATTGCATCGGTCCCGGACGGTAAAGCGCGATCATGGCAATCAGGTCTTCGACACGGTCGAGGCCGATCTTGCGCAGCGTATCGCGCATTCCCGGGCTTTCCACCTGAAATACACCGATCGTGTCACCGCGATTGAGCAGTTCGTAGGTTTTCTTATCGTCGAGCGGTATGTTCTGAATATCCAGTTCGACGCCGTGGTTAATGCGAATGTTGTCCACCGCCTCCTGAATCACCGTCAGCGTCTTCAACCCGAGAAAGTCCATTTTGAGCAGACCGATGGCTTCCATCGGCTTCATTTCAAACTGGGTAATCACCTGTTTGTCTTTATCCCGCGAAAGCGGGAGAATATCAATCAGCGGCTTCTCGCCGATCACCACGCCGGCGGCGTGCGTACCGGTATGGCGAGGCAACCCTTCGAGTACCCGCGCATACTTCATGATTTCTCGTGCCGTTTCGTCCTGCTGCACAGCGCGCTTAAAGTCGGGGTTTTCGCTCAATGCCTGCTCAAGCGTTGCGCCCGGCGTTTCGGGCACCATCTTGGCCAGTTTGTCGCACTCGTTGAGCGGCAGTCCCAATACACGACCGATATCGCGGATCACTGTTTTCGCGCCAAGCGTTCCGAAGGTGATGATCTGCGCCACGTTTTCACGGCCGTACTTATCCTTCACGTATTCGATCACCTCGCCGCGGCGCGCCTGACAGAAGTCGATATCAAAATCCGGCGGTGACACACGGTCGGGATTCAGGAACCGCTCGAAAATCAGATTGTAAAGCAGCGGATCAAGTGCCGTAATGCCCAGCGCGTAAGCCAGCATGCTGCCTGCACCTGAGCCGCGGCCGGGCCCGACCGGAATGCCGTGATCTTTTGCCCAGCGGATGAAGTCCTGCACCACAAGGAAATAATTGATAAAGCCCGTCTTCTCAATAACGCCGACTTCATAATTGAACCGCTCCGCCACCCGCTTCTCCATGTCGGTTTTCGGGCTGTCGAGATCTTCGACCGGATAGAGCCGCTTCAACCCTGCGATACCGGTCGCCATCAGATATTCCTTCTGGTTTTTATACTCCGGCGGAATGTCATATGTCGGAAAATGCAACGGTGGATTGTCCACCTCAAACTCCACATTGCAGCGGCGGGCGATTTCAACCGTATTAGCCAGCGCTTCCGGATGGTTTGGGAAAAGCCGCTCCATCTCTGCGCCGCTCTTCATGTAAAACTGATCGCCGGAATAGCTCATCCGGTTGGTATCGCTCACCAGATTGCCGTGTTGCAGACAAATCAGCACATCATGCGCATCGTGGTGTTCCTGCCGGATATAATGCACATCGTTCGTCGCCGCCAGCGGCAGGCCGGTGATCTTCGCCACTTCGACAATATATTTATTGGCCGTTTTCTGCTCCGGAATGCCGTGATCCTGCATCTCCAGAAAGAAATTATTCGGCCCGAGAATTTCAGAATATTCCCGAGCCAGCGCGACCGCTTTAT
>JBAYVX010000125.1:0-5481 GCA_041674365.1 Kiritimatiellales bacterium
GACCAAAACCATGGTCAACAGCATCAACGGCGGCGACGAACTCAACCGCTGCCCCAACTGTACCCGTATTCTCTATGCGCCCGACGTGCCGCTTACGCGCAACTCGCCGCGCCGCCGCTGGGGCGATCCCGTCAAACGCGGCATGGAACGCTTTTCCTCCCCCGAGCTGATGATCCCGTCTCTCAAAGGAACTACCAAAGAAGAAATTCTGCTCGAAATGTGCGACAACCTGCGCGAACAGGGTTATGTCGAAAGCTGCGACGATCTGCACGCCGCCGCGCTCCGCCGCGAAGCGATTGTTTCCACCGCCGTCGAAAACGGCATCGCGTTCCCTCACGTTCGCGGTGTTGAAGGCGGCGGTCTGACGCTCACGCTTGGCATCAGCAAAAAAGGTGTCAAATTTGGCGCCAACGGCGACAAGCTCTCTAAAATTTTCTTCTACATGGTCATTCCAACCGCCGCCAGTGCTTTCTACCTGAAGTTGCTTTCCGGTTTGACGCAAAGCTTTTCCACTAAAGAAGCGCGCGACGCACTGCTCAAGGCCAAAACGCAGGAAGAACTCTGGAAGATCCTCGTTAAGGCCACCAAGAAACACATCGTCTGATCGCGGCCGGCTTTTACGGCATCTTCTACGTTACGTCGGGTTCGCGGTATTACAAATTACAGCGTCACTCTCCGCGCCTTGGATCTGCCGCAAAATCCACCCGCGATCCGGCGGTTTCCAAACCTTGGAACTTTGATCGACGGTGGCGTCCGCCTTTTGCAATGCAGATGCTGATGAACCCCGCGACCAACAAGAGCGCATACAGCATATAATGCTCCGGATTCACCAGCGCACGTATCACAATAATCAATGCGATGAAAATCAGCGAAACCGCCCAACCCTGCCAGCAACAGGGACTCCATCCCATCCGCCGGATCACAAACCAGATTTTCTTTTTCTCAGTCATTACAGTGGCTCAAGTTTTCCTGTTTAGCTCAAAACCTTTAGTTCGATCCAACCTTCATTTTTAAGAAGCAGTTTTTTCCACGGAAGGCCGCTACGGAATCCGCCGAGACCGTTTTTTGCAACGACGCGGTGACAGGGAATGAACAGCGGCAGAGGATTCGCGCCGCAGGCCGAGCCGACGGCACGCGCGGCCTTAGGCCGTCCGATGGCGGCGGCGATTTCGCCGTAGGTGCGCGTCTGTCCGCGCGGAATTTTCTTCAGCTCGTTCCAGACCGCCATCTGGAATTTTGTTCCCAACGGTTTTCCAATGTTTGGAAACTTTTTGAGCAAATCTTCCAATGCTTGGATCCGAGCGGAACGAGAGAGGCCTCGCAAGTGCGAGGCAGTGACCGAAGAGAGCGGCAACTTTTCAATTGCGAACGGCTTGTGCGGTGTGTTTTTCAGGTACGGCAGATCGAGCGCAACGACCTGATCGCCGTTGAGCGTCAGCGTGATGGTTCCCCACGTCGTTTTAATTTCCAGGGTCTGGAATGACGAGCGTTTGTCCAACTTTGATGTCGCTTTCATTTTTCATCTGTTCGCGGTTGGCTTCGTAGATTTTTTTCCACAGCGAAGCATCGCCGTAAATCGAACCGGCAATGCGCGTCAGCGTGTCGCCGGAACGGACGGTGTAGGTGCGGGCCGGTTTCGGTGCGGGAACGGACTGAACCTTCTCGACGGTTTGTGTGACAACCGGAGGCGCCGCAACCGGACGGGGCAGCGGCGCATCCGTCAGGATCGTTTTGACGTTGGCGACTGCCGGAGCTGCGGCAGTTTTTCCCTGAAAGGCTTCGAGCTGCTGACGGAGCATATTATTTTCGCGCGTCAACCGCACCAGCTGCTCCGAGAGATCGCTGCCGGTTCCGCCGATCTCTCCGGCCAACGAGACTTTCGCCTGTTTGATCCATTCCTGAATCAGCGCGCGCTTTTCGGTGTCCGGACGTTTTTCGAGATAGCGCTCATAATGGTAGATCGCACGGGCGTAGTTTTTCTTCTGCTGATAAATCATCGCCAGCTCCAGATCGGCGCGGGCCAGTTCCGGCTTTTTCGCCAACGCGGTGTCGAACTGTTTCACGGCACCGTCCCAATTCTTCAACTGAACCAGGTCAAGACCTTGGCGAACGTGCGGATCGTTTTCGTCAGCGGCATCCAGCTGAGCGCCGTTTTTTCCGCAGCCGGAGAGCAGAAGTGCGCAGGTGATAAGAAGAAGGAGTTTTTTCATGATCAGAAGAACAGTTTGAAAAATTTCAGAATGCCCTGGCTCCACGGAACGCGGTGCGAGATACCGCCTTTGCCTTCGAAGGTATGCAGGTTCGTCAGATACCACTCATAGTTGCGTACCAACGCCTGCTTGTTCGAAAACTTCGGATAGAAGTGCAGCTTCTGCTCGATCTTCTCCGTTGAGACGAACGAATCCTCGCAGGCGGTTTCATAGACCCATTTATAGAGCGGCGAGAGTTTGAAGAACTCCAGAATGCGCAGCGCCCAGATCAGCGGCTTGGCCGGCGTGCCGACCACTTTTTTACCGAAGCCTGCGCGGTCGAGTACCGCCTGATAATCTTCCTTCATCGTCGTGAACTCCGTTGCGCCGACATTAAACGTATCGTTTACCGCGGCTTCATCTTTGATCAGACAGAGATAGATCGCTTCGCAGAGATCTTCGACATCGAGCAGCTGGTAACGGTTGTTGCCGCTTCCAATCATTGGAAATTTTTTGCCGTCCTTTGCCCAGTCGTAGAACAGGGCAAACACGCCGAGCCGCTCGGGGCCGACGAACGACTTCGGGCGGATGATCGGCACGCACATTCCTTTGGCGCGCGCCTCCAGACAGGCTTTTTCTGCTTCGATCTTGGCGTGGCCGTACGGGCCGACGCCAATCAGCTCGTCATCTTCTTTCAGTGGGTGATGATCGGGAATGCCGTACACGGCGGTCGAGGAGATGTGTACGAAACGCTCAACATTCTGCTTTTCGGCTTCGGCCAGCAGGATTTTGGTACCCTCAATATCGGTCGAGAAAATTTCCTCTTTGGTATAGAGGGGCAGGGCGGCGGCGGTATGAATTACCCAGTTCACGCCCTGCATCACTTCGCGCACGGTTGAGCCGTTACGGATGTCGCCGACAACAACCTTGATCCGGTCGCGCTCCGGATAATCGAACTCCACGAGATCCAGCGCGGTGATATCGGCTACGCCTTGGTGGAGAAGATAACGGATCATATTGATCCCGAGGAACCCGCTTCCGCCTGTCACTAAAACTTTCTTATCCATAAAGCGCTCCTTCACAAAAAGACAAAACAGTCTGAAACAGCCGTCCGTCTTCTTCAACCCAATTCTACCCGTCGGCTTTGTTGTGCCTGTTTGTACATATATCGGTTTACGATATATGGATTAAATCAGTGACTCACAATGCGATCCATTGCCCGGGAAAAAAGTTTCCAGTTAAGGGTGAGCTGCGTCAGGCGCTCTTCGCCGCGCGGCGTGATGGAATAGATTTTCTGCCCGCGCCGCCCGCCGGGCTCCATGCGGCTTTTCAGCAGGCTGGATTTCTCCAGTTCGGCCAGCAGCGGATAAATCCGTCCGAAGACCGGCGCAAAAAGATGGTTGGACTGATCAATCGCCGTCTGCCGCAGTCGGTAGCCGCAGGTGGGTCCTTTTTTCAGTATCGACAGGACCAGCAGTTCCAGCCAGCCCTTTAACTGTTCCCGTCCTGTATACGATTTCATACTCGTCCATATATCGTATTACGATATATGGACGACAGAAAAATCTGTGTCAAAAAAAGCGTAAAGGAAGAGTTCAGAGGGATTTCCCGCGGTATTTATCCATCAGCCGCAGGATTTCCTCGCGGATGGAACAGAGATCAGTATGGAAACGCTCAAGCCGTTTGTCCGGCACGCATCCTTCTTTTTTCACCGTCTGATAATGCGCCATCGTCTCGTTGAAATATTTCAACGCACGCTTGAGATATGCGACGATAAATCCGCCGTCGCGGTCGCTGTCCATCCAGAGACTGTTCAGTGCGCCGGCCAGCTTGGCGTTGACCATTTGCGCCGAAAACACCATATCCTGAACCGCTTTGCTTCCGCTTTTTTTCATCAGTCCGGCATCATCACAGTCGTGCCACATGCCGGTGACCACTTCAAACGCCCGGTGGCAGAGCGGATGCTTTGGATGCCCGCGCTCATCACGAATCCAGTCAATCCCTTCGGTCAGCGGATCGGGCTCCGGCATTTCAAACTCTTCGACATCGAACGGATCTTCTTCCTTTTCCGGCAGTTCACCATCCGCTTTTGCATTGAGATATTCTTCGATCTGCTCCCAACCCATCTCGCGTGCAATCAGCCGTTCCTGTTCTTCCGGTTCGACGCCGCCGTACTTTTCGTAGAGCTTCATCATCTTGTCGGTGCGGGCATCCGACTCCTTCATGAACTTTTCCCACTCAAACTCGTCCATCGGCCCTTCGGACCAGTCCTTGTCTTCGGCGGCCTCAATCTCCTCGCGCCGCTGCGCCGCGCTCACCGCGCCCGTCAGCCGTTCCATCCATTTCACAATCGCTTCGCCGTTGGCTTTGAGTTGCGTAACCTCTTCCTCTTCGGTCATCCGCCAAGCCGGTTCCGAGATCGAAGTCCGGTAATCGGTGCTTTCAATCACCACGCGCCCGTTAAAGTCGCTGTACCACTCAAGATAAAGGCAGTTCGCCAGATGCTCTGGCGGTTTTTCCTTCTGCTTATACATGGCCAGCGCCTCTTCCAGCGGAATATCGAAAACCCGCACCTTGCGCGATGCCGTCAGATCTCCAACCAGTCCGTCCTGACGCGGATTCAAATCCGTATGTTCATCGTCCGGTTTAACAGGATTCGGATTCTCAAAGGTCAGAAGGTGCCCGGCCATATCGCGATGGCAATTTCCCTCCAGCTTCAGCTCGACCGGTTTTTCAACTCCGACCAGCCAGATTTTTCCGGTCACGATTCCCTTCGTCCGGTTATCGATCTTGCCTCTTACTACTGCTTGATTCAGTCGCCACGCCATAATGAATAACGCTACCCGAAAGTTTCTCCCCGTCAACCCTATCCGCCGCCTTGATCTTTAGGAAGTTCGTACATATATCGTATTACGATATATGTACAACAGATTGGAAAAAGGACGGAGGCGTGGTTAAATGCCGGCATGAAAACACTCCAGCAGATGGGCGAACACGCCGCGATCGCGGCGCTGACCAAAAACCTGAAAGCCGTTGGCGACGACTGCGCCGTTCTGCCGCTTGACGCGCACTACGACCTCGTCCTCACCACCGACCCGCTGATTTGCGGCGTACACTTCACGCCCGACACCGATCCGGAACAGATCGGCTGGAAAGCCGCCGCGCGTGTGCTGAGCGATTTCGCCGCGATGGGAGCCGATCCGCAGTATCTTCTGATTAACCTCGTTGCGCCATCGGACGAAAATTTTCAAACCTTGGAAAAAATCTACGACGGAGTTTCCAAGGTTCGGAA
>JBAYVX010000126.1:0-5457 GCA_041674365.1 Kiritimatiellales bacterium
CCGTTTTTGGCGAGCCAGCGTTCGACAATGCCGACGCCTTCGGTAGCAATCCGTTTACCCTCAAGATCCTTGACTGACTGAATCGGGGACTTTTCCGGAACGGCCAGTACCCAGCGAACCGGACGTTTGGTTTGCTTGGAATAGACGAGGCTGCACACATCCTGAACATCGGAGCCATTGGCTTCAATCCAGTCCAAGCCGGCAATCCCGGCATCCAGCATGCCCAGCTCAACGTAGCGGCTCATTTCCTGCGGGCGGAGCAGGCGGAGTTCAATCTCCTTGTCGTCGATAGAAGGAAAATAGGATCGCGAGCTGCCCGAAATGTTAAATCCGGCCTTTGCAAACAGGGCGTAGGTGGAATCCTGGAGACTCCCCTTGGGTAATCCTATAATCAGTTTGTTCATATTCTCTAGATGGCTTCCTTTTCTAAACAAGAGCGTCGGACTATACGGAAAAGCCCATAGGTCGTCCACCGTTATTTGCCCTTTTTCTCAACATGGCTGAGGGAAAGAGCCGGAAACCCGTCGTCAGGCATTTTTTACAATATCGCCGACGCCGCTGAGCACATAATTCGGGCCATAGGCAAACCGTCCGAGATCTTCCGGCTTGGTCACGCCGCTCAGAACCAGTACTGTGGTAATCTCTGCTTCGACTCCGGCAATAATATCGGTATCCATCCGGTCGCCGATAATGGCCGTCTCTTCACGACGGCAGCCCAGCTTTTTCAGCGCATTGCGCATCATCAGCGGGTTAGGCTTGCCGACATAATAGGCCTTGGCGCCCGTCGCCAGTTCAATCGGGGCCAGCAGGGCGCCGGTCGCCGGAATAATCTGTCCGCCGTCCGTAGGTCCGGTCAGGTCGGGATTGGTACCGATCAGCTTTGCGCCGTTCAACACCAGTTTAGTGGCGTGGCAAATACGGGCATAGTCATAGTTAGCGCTTTCACTTACCACCACGTAATCGGGATTCGTATCGTTAATCGAATAGCCTTCGTCATAGAGCGCGTTGATAATGCCGGCATCACCAATCACATAGGCAGAGCCGCCCGGCCTCTGGGCGGCCAGAAACGCCGCGGTTGCGCGGGCGCTGGTATAAAAATGACTCTCATCCACCTTTAGTCCCATGCGCGCCAGCTTTTCACTCAGTTCGCGCAAAGTACGTGCGCTGCTGTTCGTCAGGAAAACAAACTTTTTATCTTCTTTCTGCAGCCACTGAACAAACTCCAGTACGCCTGGCAGCAACTTGTTGCCGTGATAAATCACGCCATCCATATCGCAGATAAACGCCTTCTTGTTCCGTAAATCATGCATTTCAAAATCTCCAGTTCCAAACATTGGGAAAAAGCCTAGCCGTTTTTCCAGACATTGGAACTTTTTACCGCAATTTTCCAAGGGTTGGAAAACTCACTTCAGCGGTGCCGGGACAATCAGCACATTGCACAGAGCTTCGCGGAGAACAGCTTCGGTTACACTTCCAATCAGCATTTTTCGCAGAAGACCGTGGCCGTGCGATCCCATCACAACCATGTCCACTCCAGATTTTCGGCCTGCTCCAGAATAAGTTCAGCGGCTTCGCCTTTCAGAAGCATCGCCTGCGCATCTACGCCGCTCTGCCGCAGTTTTCCCGACAGATTAAGCAGCGTCTCGTGTTCCCGTTTGTATTCATTGGCACACAGTTCGCGGGCCATTTCAATATCCCCAATCGGCGGGCTGATGAATCCATCCGGAAAATTATAACCTGGCGAGTACTCATAGGCGGCGGCTTGAAGCTGATCGGAGGTGACGTGAATAATCCAGACTTTTGCACCAAGACCTTTTGCCAACTTGCCTGCCTGAGCAACCACCTGTTCGGTGATTTTTGAGAAATCGACTGCAACCAGAATTTTTTTCATAGCAGATCCCTTTCTGTTTTCCCTCGCTCCCATTGTAGTCGGGAACCCGGAAGAGACAAGGGGTTGTTTACTCGGGTTTCGGGAATCCCGGTGTGGCTTTTGACGTAAACGAGCCATTCGGCGCGTGGAGAATAAAAAATGCCTGAAACTCCGGATGGTTTTCCAACCATTGGAAACTTTTGTCTGACCCCATCACACAGAGCGACGTCGCAATCGCATCGGCATCCATACAATGCGAGGCAAGTACCGTTACAGCGGCGACATCCGATTCCGCCGGCATCCCGGTGTGCGGATTAATGATATGCGAATAACGCGTACCGTCTTCGCGAACCTGAAAATTACGGTAATCGCCCGACGTCGCCATCGCTTTTCCTGAAATGTCCAATGTTTGGAAAATTTCAGAGCCGAACGCTTTTCCGGACGCTTCCGGCGATTCAATCCCCACCCGCCACGGCTTGCCGTGCGGGTTGCTCCCCTCGGCCACAATCTCACCGCCGATTTCAACGATGAAATTTTTGTGACTGGCTTTGCGGATCACGTCGGCCACGCGATCCACGCCGTAGCCCTTCGCAATCGCCGCCAGATCGATCTGAACGTTCGGATTCGTTTTAATCAGCGCGCCGTTTTCCAGGTTTATTTTCTGCCAGCCGACGGCCTGCATGATTTCTTCAACCGGTTCCGTATCCGCATTCGGCCCGAAACCCCAGTGCTCCACCAGCGGCTTCACGGTCGGATCAAACGCACCGTCTGTCATCGCGCTGTAGGACAGGGCGCTTTGCACCACCTCGGCGAATTCCGGGGAAATCGGAAATTTTTCCAATGATTGGAAACGGTTGAATTTTGAAATCTCTGTATCCGGACTCCAGATTGACATCCGGGCATTCACGTCCGCCAGTGCGGCGTCGATTCCGCCACGCAACGCAGCAAGTTCCTGTTTAGGAACCGAACCGGCCAGCGTGATGTGGCACGCCGTGCCCATCGTGGGTTGCTCCCACGCCGGATTCCGAACCGTCTGCGACTTGTGCCACAGCAATCCGCCGATCACGGCCGCTGCCAGGATTCCAAGAAGCGCTTTTTTCATACGGCAGAAGGATAGATGACAAAATCATGGGCGACAAAATCATTAAGAGAAAATAATGGTACATATATCGTATTACGATATATGAACAACGCGATCAATCGATGGGAGAGGAGGAAGAATTTTATCGTGGAGATCCCGGTTCGGATTTTCCGGGCATTGGAAATCCTCGAAAACTCTATTCTTTTGTCAGGGTCGGAGAGCCCTTGAGATAACCGAGTGAGGTTAGGAACTTATCTACTTCCAGCAGGGTTTCGTTGTATTTGGCTTTATTGAAAAAGCCGTGCGGCTGTCCTTCATACAGACGCAGCTCGCAGCGGACACCGGCATCTTCCGTCAGCTTTTTGTACCGTTCGGCGGTCGCGACGGGAATCAATTTGTCTTCTGTGCCGATCTGAAAAATGGTGGGCGGCGGCGGGTTGGCTTTATCAATATTTTCGATCGGCGAAAATGCAGGCCAGCAGGCTTCGACGCGTTCATAGCCGTAGCCGGTCGGGCCGTTGTCAATCACCGGATTGAACAGAACCAGCGCATCCGGCCGGCAGCTCACGGAGGTGTCTTCGCCGTCTTCATTGAATCCTTTGACGATCGCTGTGGCTGCAGCCACATGTCCGCCGGCGGAACCGCCGCCGGCCGCCAGTTTATTCGGGTCAATCCCCAGTTCGGTTGCGTGCGACCGCACCCAGCGCATCGCCGATTTGCCGTCTTTTACACAGTCGGCCGGCGGAGTTTGATATTTGCTCCTAGTGCGGTAATCCGCACATATCGCCACCATGCCGCGTGATGCGAGATAGGCGCTTTGTTGGTAAAACTGGGAGGGCTGGCCATTGACCCAGCCGCCGCCGAAAAAGAAAACAATCGCCGGAGTTTTGTCGCCAGCCTTGTGTCCCGGCGGATTGAAAACATGTAAAGTCAGCGTCAGGTCGCCGAATTGTTTATAGGGAATAATCTGATCCGGCTGAGGCAGTTCGTCCGCTGCAAAAGCGGTGCAGCCTGCCAGTGCGGCAAGAAAAAAAACAGTACGAAGCTTTGTCATGGAACGGTCTCCCGTTTGTAAATTCATGATGATCGGAAAAGGTTTGAAATGTTTAGCAGAGCAAGGCGGTTGAGGCAAACTGAATCCACGAAACGATCTGTTTCCCGACATATTATAAAAATTATTCCAAAAGTTTCCGAACATTGGAAAAATACAGTACTGTGCGTTCCTTTAATAAACCTGAAGAGAACGAAAATGGCTGAAATAGGAAAAACAAACCGGTTACCGGTGCTGCGTTCAACAGACAGCGGCCTGATCCTCGACGGCGGCGCTCTGGGCGAAATTCCGCTGCCCAGCCGCTATGTGCCCAAAGAGTGGAGCCCCGGCGACAGCGTTGAGGTTTTCCTCATGAACGACTCCGAAAACCGCCTCGTTGCCACCACGCTCAAGCCGATTGCCGAGGTTGGCGAATTTGCCTGCTTGCGTGTTGCCTCCGTCACAAAGATCGGCGCATTCCTCAACTGGGGATTGCCGAAAGATCTGTTCGTTCCGTTCCGCGAACAAAAGGTCGAAATGTTCGAGCGGCAATACTGCGTCGTCCGCATCTATCTCGACGAAACCAGCGGACGCATCGCCGCCTCCACCAAACTCGACAAATTTCTCGACCGCACGCCGCCGACTTATAAAACCGGAGAAAAGGTCAATCTGCTCATCTGCGACAGAACCGATCTGGGATTCAAAGCCATCGTCAACGGCAAGCATTGGGGCATTCTGTTCTACAACGATGTTTTCCAAGCCTTGGAACGCGGACAGAAAATCGACGGCTTCATCAAACAGGTGCGGCCTGACGGCAAGATCGATCTGTGTCTCCACAAACCCGGATTCGAAAAAGTCACCGATCTCACCGACGTCATACTCAATTACATCAAAGCGCAAGGCGGCTTCATGCCCATCACCGACAAAAACCCTCCGGAAGAAATCTACCGGCTCTTCGGTGTCAGCAAGAAAAGCTATAAAATGGCCATCGGCGCGCTCTACAAAAAACGCCTCATCACCTTCGAAAACAACGGCACCAAGCTGGTTTAGGGGGAGGGGAAGGCCTTGGGCTATAGGCGTTAGGCGGATAGGTTCCGGACATTGGAAATTTTTGACCGCGAATATCACGGATGGGCGCGGATTTTCCGAACATTGGAAACTCTCTGCGGTCTATGCGCTCTTTTGTGGCAAATGAATCCTATTTTTTACCGAGATCGCAGAGATTGCACTGGCGGCAGTCGAGGCCGGGCGGCGACCACAGGCGGCCCGCTTTTTTGGCTTTGCGCTGGTTCATCCAGTTGATGATGCCGAGCAGAATGCCAAGCAGAATAAATGCGCCTGGCGCCTGGCTCATAAGCATGAAGGGATGCGACCAGCTTTCGATGAGTTTGATTGAGAAGAGCGAGCCGGTGGAAAGGAACTCACGCAGTCCGCCGATCAATCCGAGCGACAGCGTGAAGCCGATGCCCATACCGA
>JBAYVX010000127.1:0-5419 GCA_041674365.1 Kiritimatiellales bacterium
CAGCGCGGAAAAATCGAACAATACGAACGCTAAGGCAACGACGGCCCGCCCGGCCTCGTCATCGGCCGCGACGGAAAAACCAAAACGGACTCCGCCCAAATCCTCAAAGACCTCGTCTCCGGCGAAGCCGCGCTCACCCCGCTCGGCGGCATCGGCGAAGAAACCGGCGGCTACAAAGGCTACGGCTTCGCCACCGTCGTCGAACTCCTCTCCGCCGCGCTCCAGCAGGGAAATTTTTTAAGCGCGCTCAGTGGCATTGGCGAAGATGGAAAACCGCAACCCTACGGACTCGGCCACTTCTTCATGGCCATCAACATCGAACACTTCTGCGACTTGATCGCCTTCAAAAAAACCGCCGGCGATATTTTGCGCGAACTGCGCAACTCGCAGAAAGCCCCCGGCGCCGAACGAATCTACACCTGCGGCGAAAAAGAACATCTCGCCTGGCTCGACCGCAAAGACAAAGGCGCCCCCATCGACGAAGCCCTCCAGAAACAGCTCATCCAGATCCGCGACGAACAAAACCTCACCCAATACCGCTTCCCCTTCGAGGCATAGCATGTCGGCACAGAGATTTTCCAATGGTTGGAACCTGTAGACGCGGGCGATGACCGCGTTTTCCAATCATTGGAAAACTCTTCCCGTCCCGCCACCAATTCGCTATCGTTCGGCTTCAGAAACGCAGAGTGCTCTGCCCATTGAATTGTAGGCAGCACAAAAAGGAGCAATAGATGTCTGGGACTTACAAACAAGCCATAGCTAGACTCATGGCCGCAACCCCTTTTGGTATAGACCTAGATATCCAGATGACGGGCAGACCGCCTACAATGGCCAGCTCCGAATTTCTAACTAATAAAGAGCAGGGAGACTGGGCGGAGCAGATTGTCTTTAAGGCAATCAACGATAATTCTCCCGACTACCGCGCCGTGAAATACGGACGTTCGGATACTCTGGCCGCGGGAGATCCTGGGTTTGAAGATTTCTACCAATCTTATCAGGATGAGCTGAACACCATAGGAAAACGGCCGGATCTGCTGATCTTTGATCGAAGAGATGTTGGGGATGCGGAACTCAACCTTGCCGACGACCAAATAGTTTCCAGAGCAATCGCAGCCATCGAAGTACGGTCGAGTTCGTTTTTGGCAAACCAATATAGTCAGTACATGGAAAAACGATCTAGCCAAGCGGTTCAGCGGTGTCGCGAGTTGAAACGCGCAATCCTGCAAAATCAAATGCAAGACCTGCTCCAACAAAAGAGCCCAGAAATACTATCTATGATCCAACACTCGACCGACGAGACGTTTCGAGAATTGGACTTCAGGCTACGTTCATGGTCGTCGTCTGTCGAACTACAGGAGCTGTCAGCATTACTGCGTGAACTCAAAGAGCAGATCAAAATACTTCACAAACGGGACTATCTCAGCATTACCCCAAAATTAGAAGACCTTGCTCTTGTCAATCGGTGGATACAGCACTTCAACGTGCGCCATTTTTACCTGCAAGTTTTCTTTGATAAAGCCTATGTTATCCCTTTCCGTGATATCCTTGGGATTGCTTCTGACCCAGCAAAGGAAGATGTGGTTTTTTCGGTAGAAAAGGACATAAAGAACCAAGGAAAAACCACCATAAAGATCAATGTTCAAGTTGGAAAAGAGATACTTGGGCGGATTGACATGCCGGAACACAAATCGGCCATGAAGGAGTTAGATAGAGGAAGGCTTTTATTCTACGTCACCTTCCAAAATGGTCGTGGATACTTGGATAACAATGTCTTCATAACGGGAATCATAAATGAGTCATGACTCCATAGAGCAGTACACAGCTTCCGTAGGCCTTGACCACCGGCGCAAGCATGGCCAATTCTTTACGCCGGTCGAAGTTGCTTCATTCATGTGTCGCTGGGTAATGGCGAATGGAACTAAAGAAATTTATGACCCGGCTTTCGGGCTGGGTGCATTCTTTACAGCCGCACAAACGGTTGATCCGCAAGTGTCATTTAAAGCCTCGGAAATCGACCAGAGCATCCTCCAGTTTCATTCGAAGACTGCGGGAAAATCCGAGACATTGCGGGTTGCCTGCGAAGATTATCTTTCGGCGTGGAATCAGCACCATGCGGCCATTGTATGCAACCCCCCCTATATGCGATTTCAATTGTTCAATAATCGTGATGCTGTTTTTGCGTCTTTTGCACAACATTTGAATTGTCGGTTATCTGGGTACACAAACATCGCCTCGGCATTCTTGATCAAATCGCTTTCAGAACTACACCCCTCGGGGCGTCTTGCTTATATCATGCCCCTTGAATTTTTGAACACAGGGTATGGAACGGCCATTAAGTCCCAGTTACTCACAAATGGCCTATTGAAAGCACTTATCCGAATCAAGCCCGAAAAGGATGTGTTCCCCGACGCAACAACCTCCGTGGGCATTGTCCTCGTGGAAAACAACGGAGTTCATTCTCCCGTCAAGTTCTATACTGCCCAGAGTCTCTCCGGCCTGTCATCTTTGCTTGAAACAACACCAACGCGGGAGGTGGCTAATGGCGACTTGAAACCCGACGACAAATGGCTAAAGCACTTTGATGAGAGACACTCCAACTTTCAGTCCTGTGATTTAGTCACCATTGACACATACGGGACATTCAACCGAGGCATAGCCACAGGAGCAAACGCGTTCTTTGCCATGTCAAAGAGCGAAGCAGAGCGACGACATCTCCCGCGTCCTATCTTTCTTCGATGCATCACCAAGAGCGCCCAAGTGACGAAGAACGTTTTCACCGAGGATGACTTAAACACTTTGGATTCAGGAGACGCCCCCGTATTGCTACTTAATTTGAATGGTGCCGTATGCGGTGCAGCAAGTGATTACTTAAAATACGGTGAAGAACAAGGCTATCACAAACGGTATCTTACTAAGGCTAGAACTCCTTGGTATAAGTTGGAGAAAAGAAACCCAGCACCTCTTCTCTTCGGGGTCTTCTCACGAGAGAAATTCAAGGTGATCAGAAATCTGAGCACAGCGACCAACCTTACCTGTTTCCACGGCTTCTACCCAAATCTATTTGGGCAAGCCATTGTTGACGCTCTATTTCTCTATTTTCAATCGCGAGCAGCCCGAAGACTGCTCGAACTTAATATGCGCCGATATGGGGATGCGCTGGATAAATTTGAACCAAACGACTTGAACCACGCATTGGCTCCGTCAATTGATTGGTTCGCCAAGTTGTCACCTGATGCAGTTGCCAAAGCACTTAAATCGTGCCGACAGGGCAGCGGACTTCCTGATTTCATGGACAAGATATTTGATGAACTCATTTCAGAAGCCGAACAATCGCAGGAAAGACTACGACTTGTTCGCAAAAGGCGCGCCGAGGTTCATGCTTAACATCTGTTCCGAAAATCTCGGTATCCGGCAAAAAATGAACCACTTTGATTCCAAAGCCGAGGAATGGGACGATAATTCCGGTCACGTTGAAAACGCCCGCAAAATCGCTGCTGTCATCAAAAAGGCCGTCCCGCTCAGCAAAACCATGTCCGCCATGGAATTCGGATGCGGAACCGGACTGCTCAGCCGGGAGCTTTTTTCACCCGAGCGAAGCGAGAGAGGCTCCGCGTCTGCGGCGGGGCAACGACCGAAGGGAGAGGCAACCCTTGGAAGCGTGACAGCAATTGATTTGTCGCCCGGCATGATCGAACAGCTCCAAAAACGCATCGACGAAGCTGGACTGCAAAACATTACTGCGCGCTGTCTCGACATTTTCACCGATCCGCCGGATGAAAAATACGATCTGATCTTCAGTGCCATGGCGATGCATCACGTCCAGAACACCGACGCGCTTCTCGACCGCTTCGTGGAACTGCTCGCGCCCGGCGGATGGATTGCGTTGGCCGACCTCGATACCGAAGACGGAACTTTTCACGATGGAACCGAAGGCTTTGTGCATCACGGATTCGACCGCCAAGAGCTGATACAGAAACTGTGCGCCCGCGGATTCAGCCAAACCACCGCAAACACAGCGAACACCATGCACAAAAACGACCGCGACTATTCCGTTTTCCTCCTCGCCGCCCGCAAACCCGCGAATAAAGACGCCCGGTGAGGTCACCGGGCCTACAGTTTGGCTCGCGGGAATTTTGTAGGCCGGGTGACCCCACCCGGCGAAAAATGAGCTTTCGTAAAAAAAGAAGCGAAGCGGCAATAATCGGCTCGCAATTTTCCAATAGTTGGAAAGAATGGACTGCATTTTTCCAACCATTGGAAATGGAACAATGGCATTACCGTTTACACAGAAAATTCTGCAGGACTGGGCAGGGTGGAAGTCGTTTCGCGACGGCAAGCTGCTGTTCGAACGCGGCGTAGTCGAAAAAATCGAGTATGATCATCCTTTCATTTCCGGCGAACTCGCGGTCGGCATCCGCGGGATGCGCACCAAATTCGAACTGACATCCGACGGTCTTGTCGAAAACCACTGCCCATGCCGCGATAATCAGGAACGCGGTCTTATCTGCGCCCACCTCGTCGCGCTCGGCCTTGAAGCGATCAAACAATACAGCGACCCGCTACGGCAGGAAAAAGCCCAAAAAGAAAAACGGCGTACCGAACGCCTTCAGCAGATTGACGAGTCGAAATACCTTTCCCGCGTTCCATCCACCCACCCGAAAGCGATTTCGGCGATTCTGCGCCTGACGCTCGAATCCCATTGGCGCGAGCAGGCGCTCGGCGGACGCTTTCCGCTGCGCTGCATCGCCGATTATCAGGGGAAGCATGTTCCGCTCAACGAGGTTCCTGCCGGAACGCCGCTCTCCTTCACGCCGCGCGACGAAAATCTGTTGTTCGTACTCGAAGACATCTGCGAAGGCCCGGCGCGCGGGCGACTGGTTGCCGGAGAGGCCGACGTCATCAATATCCTTCAACTCTGCGCCAATAAGCCGCTGTTCGACGAAGGCGCGAACGAGCCGCTCACTGTGCTGCCGGAGTCCGTGGGTACACGGCTTCGCATGGATCTCGACGAAGTCGGCGGAGAACTCAACCTTTCCATGCACGTTGAGCTGTCTGGAAATAACGAAAAACCGCTTTTTATCATCGGCGCGCGCGAAGGCTGGGTTTTTGCGAACAACACGTTCCGCAAGCTAAACGAACTGCTGCCCGGCCCGCTGCGAAGCATCTATCACAACCCAACACGCATTACGCGGCCCGCTGTGCCGAATTTCCTGAATCATGAACTTCCAACCCTTGGAAGCCTCATTCAGGTGGATACGAAAGTTTCTCCCGATCTTTTCACACTGACGCCTGCAGATCCGCGCTTTCGGCTGGTCGTCAGCGGCAGCCCGGCCTCGCTGGCCGCCAAGCTTTACGTCGAATACGGACAAAACATTCTGATCGCCTGCCGCGAAGAGGCCGCCGGAAATTTTGCCATACC
>JBAYVX010000128.1:0-5418 GCA_041674365.1 Kiritimatiellales bacterium
AAAGTGAACCGGGGAACGGCACGGTGTTTCGCATTTATTTCCCGGTGGAAGCGCAGGACGACGAGGCGGAATCCGAAAAATCCGTCGAGGCGGGCAGCGAATGGCGCGGTTACGGTACTGCGCTGGTGGCTGATGACGAAGAAGCCATTCGCAACATTACCGCGGCACTGCTTCAACGTTTCGGCTTCCGTGTAATTACCGCCGCAGACGGTTTTGAGACCGTTGATCTCTACACGGAGAATGCTGAACAGATCACCTTGCTTCTTATGGATCTGAACATGCCGCGTCTTAACGGGATCGAAGCCGTATTGCGGATCCGGCATATCAACCCCAAGGTTCCTGTACTCTTCATGAGCGGTTATCCGCGGGAGCAGGTGATGGAACGTTTCGGCCGGCAGCCGCATACAGATTTTGTTAGAAAACCGTTCCAGAGCAGTGAACTGCTGACGGGCATCCGCAACGTGATGGAAGCTCGCCGGAGTTGATTTCCAAAGCCTGGAAACACGTCTTAATCTGAATTCGTTTTGGACGTTGCCTATCGGAGGCAGGTTCGCTAAATTCCCCGCTCATTTTTAACCGAAAGCAGGAGTTTCACATGAGAAAGAAAATTATCGCCGGTAACTGGAAAATGAATAAGACGGTTGCCGAAGCCTTGACCCTTGTTGAAGGCCTTAAAACCGATCTCGCAGACTGCGTTGATGTCGAAGTTGTGGTTTGTCCGCCGTTTACCGCGCTCAAATCCGTCAGCGATGTACTGGCCGATACACAGATCAAATTGGGTTGTCAGAACATGAGTTCGGAGGATGACGGGGCTTATACCGGTGAAATCTCCCACGCCATGCTCAAAGAACTGTTCGTCAAGTATGTCATTCTTGGCCACAGCGAGCGCCGCGAGTACTACAAAGAAACCGATTTCTGGGTGAATAAGAAGGTCAAAAAGGCACTCGAAAAAAATCTGCGCCCGATTGTCTGTGTCGGTGAAAAACTCGAAGACCGCGAAGCGGGCAACACCGAAAAGGTTGTTGAGGCTCAGGTTCGCGGCAGTCTGGCTGATATCACCGCCGAACAATTCGAAAACGTCGTTGTAGCCTACGAGCCGGTTTGGGCAATCGGTACCGGCAAAACGGCCACCAGCGCACAGGCGCAGGAAGTACATGCATTCATTCGCGGCATCATCGCCGACATGGTCGGCGAAAAAGCGGCCAAAGGCCTGCGCATTCAGTACGGCGGAAGCATGAAAGCCGCCAACGCAAAAGAACTTCTTTCCCAGCCCGACATCGACGGCGGCCTGATCGGCGGCGCGGCGCTCGAAGCCCGTTCCTTCATCGACATCGTCAACGCCGGAATATAAGAAGGCTTTGGGCTTTAGGCTATAGACTTTGGGCACATGAATTTGTGTTGGCAGAGCTCTTCCTAAAGCCTAAGGTCTCAAGCCTAAAGCCTTGGGAGAAATTATGGCCATTATTCGTACACTACTCATTATCCTGGAAGCCGCGTGCAGTCTTGCGCTGATCGGTCTAATCCTGTTGCAAAAATCCAAAGATGGCGGCCTGGGCATGGCCTTCGGTGCGGGCGGAAACGATTCACTTTTCGGCGCGCGCGCCGGCAACGTACTCACCAAAGCCACCGTTGGCATCGGCATCTTGTTTCTGGTCAACACGCTGATTCTCGGTCTGTTGTTCGCTGGCAGCGCCAGCGAATCATTAGTCGATAAAGAACTCGGCGCACAACAGCCGGTTCCGATTGAACAACCTGTTGCCATGCCTCAAGTCCCGGCCGAGATGCCGGCTGTACCTGCGGAGTAAGCGGAGAGGCAACCATTGATGGAACGGCGGATCAGCGGAAGGGCATGTTTCCTCCACAGTTCCGCTGTTTTCCTTTTTCTGCTTTTGACCGCCTGCGGACGGTGCGAACTCGACACCTTGCGCTTTAAAGGCGAGCAAGTACTCTACGGTCAGACCCCGCGTATCAAAGGGCTCGATCCCGCCCGCGCCGGAGATGTCGCCTCATCCTCCATCATCGGCCGCATCTACGAAGGGCTGCTCGAATATTCGTATCTTGACCGCCCGTACCGCGTACAGCCGATGCTCGCCGCCGCCATGCCTGACGTCTCCGCCGACGGCCTCACCTACACCTTTCGCATTCGTCAGGGAATTTATTTTCAGGACGACGAATGTTTTCCCGGCGGCAAAGGCCGCGAGCTGACCGCCGAAGATTTTGTTTACTCCATCAAACGCATTGCCGACCTGAAGAACGCTTCGTCCGGCTACTGGGCCTTCAACGAACGAATCGTCGGGCTCGATAAATTCCGAACCGCCACGGCAGGCGAGGCGCCGACCGATTACGATACGCCGGTCGAAGGACTTTGTGCTCCGGATCGCTATACGTTTCAAATCCAATTGACAGAGCCGTATCCGCAACTTTTCTGGGTGCTCGCCATGCACTACGCCTTCGCCGTGCCGCGCGAAGCCGTTGAATTTTACGGCGAGCAGTTCGTTAACCATCCGGTCGGCACCGGGCCGTACATCCTCGAAAAATGGAAACGCAACTATCGCATCGAATGTGTCCGCAATCCGAAGTGGAAAGAAACCGGCCGCATTGAGCTCTATCCCTCCACCGGAACTGAAGAAGCCCTCGCCGCCGGACTGCTCGACGATGCGGGAAAACAAATTCCATTCATCGACCGCGTTGTTCAGTACGTTGTCGATGATGCCGCTACCACCTGGATGATGTTTCTTTCCGGGCAGTTCAGCTACAGCGGCATCTCGCGTGACAACTGGGACGCCGTTATCACACCCGGCCATGACCTTGTCGAAAAGCTCAAAGCGCAGGGTGTCGAACTTCTTTCCAGCCCGACGCTTGATATCTATTACATCGGCTTCAACATGGACGACCCGTTTGTCGGAAAAAACAAAAAGCTGCGGCAGGCTCTTTCGTGTGCATTTAATCCCGAACTGCTGGTTCAATACTACAACGGTCGCGTCGCGCCGCTCTACGGCCCGCTGCCCGATCCGCTTGCGGGCTTTAAACCGGAACCAACTGCTTATTCCTTCAACCTCGAAAAGGCCAAACAGCTTTTGGCTGAAGCGGGCTGTCCGGACGGGATAGATCCGGCGACCGGACGGCGTCTCGAAATCACATTGGAACTCGGCGGCGCGACGCCGGATGTCCGTCAGGTTGTAGATCTGATGGCGGGCATGTTCGATAAAGCCGGCGTCGTCCTCAAAGCCAGCTATAACAACTGGCCCGCTTTTCTGGACAAAATGGACCGCCGCCAGGCGCAGCTTTTTGAACTCGGCTGGGTCGCCGACTATCCGGACGGCGAAAACTTCCTGCAGCTTTTCTACAGCGCCAACGCGTCGCCCGGCCCCAACCATTCCAACTACGCGAATCCGGAATTCGACAAACTCTACGAGCAGATGCGAACGTTGCTTCCCGGCCCGGAAAAAGACCGCCTTTGCGAGCGGATGGTCGACATCATCATCGAAGACTGCCCGTGGATTTTCCTGTACCAGCCGATGGAATTTGCAGTCATTCATGACTGGCTCAAAAACTTCAGCCTGCATGATTTCCCCTACACCATGGTCAAATACCGCCGCGTCGATAACGCCGCTTGGGAGAATTGGAAGAGGAATAATGGAAGAAAGGAATAATGGAATGATGGTGTAAAAAGGGATCGGGATCGGATGTTAAATAACATTCCACCGTTCCAGTATTCCACCATTCCGGATGTTTTATGCTTCGCTACATAACCAAACGAATGCTGCAAATGATTCCGACCGTATTCGGCGTCATCCTGATCACGTTTATGCTGTTCAACGTAGTCGGCGGCAGTCCGGCTCTGCAAGCCCTCGGCCCGCACGCGCAGGCGGAAACACTTGAACAGTTCGACGAGCAGCGCGGCTTCAACAAACCGCTCTTCTTCGGAACAGAAACCAAAACCCGCGCCTATGCCGACTCCGACTTCAAACGCACCGCCGGTGACTGGCAGGGTATGACCGGCGTCACATACACCAACGGCACGGTCACGCTCGCCGCCAACGGCGAATATGCGCTTCCGCTCAAATTCGCTTTGCGCACCGACTGTAAATATCGGATCGAAATGAACGCAACCGGTGTAACGGTTTCCGATGATTGGAAAACAGTAAAGACCGGTGAGGCTCCAGGCGAAATCCGTTCGATCAAACTGCGCCGGTTGATGAACAATCCGTTCGATTCACAGTTTTTCTTCTATCTCAAACAGCTCGCGCACCTCGACTTCGGCATCTCCAGCAGTAACAATCAGCGTGTTTCCAAACTGCTTCTTGATGGCATTGGCCCGTCGCTGATGCTCGCCGTTCCGATTTTCTTCATCGGCCTGATTACTGCGGTCATGCTTTCGCTTTTCTGCGCCTTCTGGCGCGACACATGGGTCGATCGTTTCTTCGTCGTCTTCTCCGTCGCGCTGATGAGCATCAACTATCTCGTCTGGATAGTTGCCGGGCAGTATCTGCTCGGCTTCAGGCTCGGCTGGTTCCCCGTCTGGGGCTTTGAAGATTCTCGCTATCTGATTCTGCCGGTGCTGATCGGTGTCTTCAGCGGACTCGGCGCCGAGCTGCGCTTCTACCGCACCATTATGCTCGACGAAGCGCACCGCGACTACGTCCGCACGGCGCAGGCTAAAGGCGTCAGCCGCGCCGGCGTGCTGTTTAAACACGTTTTGAAAAACGCCATGATCCCGATCATCACCAACACCGTCATCGCCATTCCGTTCCTTTATACCGGCAGTCTGCTGCTCGAGAGCTTCTTCGGCATTCCCGGCCTCGGCTATCTCGGGATCAACGCGATCAATTCATCTGACGTTGATGTCGTTCGCGCCATCGTGCTGGTCGGCTCCATCATCTTTGTCATCGCCAACCTCTTAAGCGACCTCTGCTACGCCTTCGTCGATCCCAGAGTGAAGCTGAAGTGAATTTTGAAAAATGAACACAAACCATACAGAGTTTAAACAGAAGGAAACAAAGGGAATGAAGGGGGAGGGGAGGCCTTCGTTTACTTCGTTACCTTCTGTAAAAATTATTTGCGTTATCCGTGGTGGATGTTTCTTTCTGCGATCTCTGTGCTCGTTGCCGTTCCCTTCGGTCGCTGCTTTCGTAAACTCAAGCCTGTCTCCCGTTGGTCGGCTCGCGGCCAAATTTCCAATCCGTGTATATTGGTGTGAATCCGTGGTTAGGACGATTGTGTGATGAGTGAAAAAAGAAACAGTTTGTGGAGCGACGCCTGGCGGCGGTTGAAGAAGAACCGTCTGGCGATGGTTTGTCTCGGCGTGGTGGTTTTCTATACCGCGCTGGCAATCTACGGCGAAGTCGTTTACCGCTATTATCAGGTCAAAGATCAGACCGCCTTTTATCAAAAAACCGATCTCAATCAGGCTTATCA
>JBAYVX010000129.1:0-5404 GCA_041674365.1 Kiritimatiellales bacterium
CCCTTCCGGTTCATCGTCACCGCCGCGCCAACAGTAATGTGAGGTACTTTTTTCTTTTTCTTCATCACAGGAAACGTTGCTGGCGAGCCTCCGGCAAAGGCGGCGCAGACGCTCTGCATCGGGCATTCCGTACATTTCGGATTCTTCGGCAGACAGACCAGCGCGCCGAGTTCCATCATCGCTTCATTAAATTCTCCGGCGCGGCCCTTTATCAGCAGCGCATCCGCCCAGGCCTGCATCTGCTTTTTACCGACGGACGACTTCGTGTCTTTGCCGAAAGCGAACAGGCGGCTTAGAACGCGGATAACGTTGCCATCCACCACCGCCGCATCAGCATTAAACGCCAGACTGGCAATCGCCGCCGCCGTGTACGGCCCGATCCCCGGCATTTTTCCCAGCTCCGCCGCCGTGGCTGGCGGTTTCCCGCCGTATTCACCGGCAATGGTTTTCGCAGCGGCGTGGAGATTACGGGCACGACTGTAGTAACCGAGGCCTTCCCAAAGTTTGAGCACGTCGCTCTGCGGCGCTTTTGCCAGCGCCCCCCAGGATGAAAAAGATTTCATCCAGCGATTGTAGTAATCAATGACCGTATCAACACGCGTTTGCTGGAGCATAATCTCCGAAATCCAGACGCGGTACGGCGTGCGGTTTTTGCGCCACGGCAGGTCGCGGCGGTTCTCTGCAAACCACGGCAAAAGCCGCCCCGAAACAAGTTTTCGGAGTCCAACTGTTTTCGGGGGTTGTGATTTGACTGCCCGCATGGTTGGGCTAGAATCCCTGTAAATAAACGGAGTTGCAACCATGATTACAAAGAGAATGGAAAAGGCGCTCAACGCGCAGATTAATAAGGAGTTTTACTCCGCCTATCTTTATCTGGCGATGTCAGCCTACTGCAACAAGAACAACATGCCGGGATGCGAACACTGGTTCCGTGTCCAGTACGACGAAGAGGTCATCCACATGACCAAAATGTTCGATTACCTGATGCAGCACGACGGTGAGGCGCACCTGATGCAAATTGCCGAGCCGCCGACCGATTTCGGTTCTATTCTCGGCGCGTTCGAAGCCGCTCTGAAGCATGAACAGTTTGTTACAAAATCAATTGGTGAACTTCTCGATGTTGCCGTCGCAGAAAAAGACCACGCGACACAGGTTTTCCTGCAGTGGTTTATTACCGAGCAGGTCGAAGAGGAAGCCAACGCGAAGGAGATTATCGACCGTCTGAAGATGATCGGCGATAACGGCGCCGCATTGATGATGATTGATGACAAACTCGGTTTGCGGATGCCGCCCGCACCCGCCACGGCAACCGCTTAATTTCAAGAAAAAGGAGTCCGATTATGTTTAAAAAGTTACTTCTGTTAACCGCTGTTATTCTGTCCTCGCTGTCGCTGTCCACTCAGGCCACTTGGTGGAGCAATGACGACATCACCATGCTGGTGATGCCGCGCGAAGTGATTCCCCTTCAAATTGCGCAGGATATTGCCAGACGCTACCCGGTTCTGCTTGTGAGTTACCAGATAACGCAAAACGATCTGAAACTCCACGCATGGAACGGCGACAGCTGGGTCGCGGTATCCGCAGAAGACTATACCAACGGCACCTTCTTCGCCAACCGGCCCAAACATGCCATTATTGTTGAAAGCGAGCGGCTCCGTGCTCCCGAGGTTCTGGTTCCAAGCAGCACCTGGTGTGAAACCGCTAACCGTCTGACCTCCACCGATCCGCGCGTAATGATCCATCTGCTCGGTGTTTACTTTGACTTCCCCTTCCGCCACTGGGATCAGCTCGCCAAGCGGTACGGTTATTCGATCGAGCAAATTAATCCGACACTGCTTAACGTACACTGGTGGAATCTCCGCGGAGACGTACTGCTCGAAAAACGCGCACAGCGTAACTTCTCAGTTGATCTGAATAATTGGTATTACCTCGAAACGATTCCCGCGCCGGTTATTGAACCGGTGATAATGGAAGAAGAAGCTCCCGTTACTGAGCCCGCTGTTCCGGAAAAAACCGAATCCGATGCAACGGACGTTGCGATCACCGCAAAAGCGCCCGTCGTTCCTCCGGAAGTCGAACCGCCAGCTGCTCCTGCCGTGGAACCCGTCGCCGTATTAGAGCCAGCTCCGATGGTTGAACGGTCCGTCGAGCCGCAATCGGAAATTCCCGTTGTGATCGAAGCCGATCCTTTTACCACAGAAGAAATTCCTGCCGCTGAAATCGTCGTTCCGCAGAAACCCAAAAAACACTGGTGGAAATTCTTTTAATGCACAAAATACTTGTCCTGCTGACAGGCATTCTTTTGTCCGGATGCGCCACCGCACCCTCGCCGTTTGAGTTTCCCGTTTCACCCACCATGGCCACAACGCTTTCCGGCGGTGAAACCACGATTACCTGGAAAGCGGCAGCCGGCCAAACCTATACCGTTTACTATACAGACGCCCCGTTGGGTAAACTCCCGGGATGGAAACCTCTCCCGCAGGGAACCAATCTGCGCGGTACCGGGGAGCAGATGACAATCACCGATAAGCCCGGCAACGGTTCAACGCGCCGCTACCTGTTATTAACCGGCGATCAGAAACCCTACTGAAAATGAAAGTCGTCGCATTCAACGGAAGTCCGCGCAAAGGCGGCAACACGGAATTTCTACTGAAAACCGCGCTCAAGGAACTGGAAGCGGAAGGGATCAAGACCGAGCTGATTCAGGTCGGCGGACAGCTCCTGCGCGGATGCACCGCCTGCGGCTGGTGCCGCGACTCCGGCGAAAAACGCTGCGTCATCGATAACGATCCCATCAACGGCTACATCGACAAAATGCGCGAAGCCGACGGCATCCTGCTCGGCTCACCCACCTATTTCGCCGATCTGACGTCGGAAATGAAAGCTTTCATTGACCGGTGCGGCTACGTCCTGCGCCCGAACATGGAACTGCGGCGCAAAGTCGGCGCCGGCCTCGTCGCCGCCCGCCGCGGCGGTGCCATCCACACCTTCGACTCGCTTAACCACTTCTTCCTCATTAACGAAATGCTCGTCGTCGGCTCCTGCTACTGGAACGACGGCTACGGCGGCCCCGTCGGTGCGGTCGAAGCCAACGATGCCGAAGCCGTCAAGACGGCTAAAACCCTCGGCCAGAACATGGCCTGGACGCTCAAAAAGCTCCGCACCTAAGTTTTTTCCAAACCTTGGAAACCGGCGCGGCCGGGCTCTTCAATTTTTTCCAATGTTTGGAAAAAGCCTACCATTCTTTCCGGCTTTCAAATTGACAGACCGCAACCCCGTTTCCACACTCAGCCGCAAGAAAGCAGATTCTTGGATCATTCTGAAAGGGCCATGTAATATGTCTATAAAACAAAAAAATGTCCCAAATCCTCTTCCCGATGAGATTTCGGCATATAGAGAAATTTCTCAACATGCCAAAACTGAAATCACATGGGTCAGCTCGGCATACAAGCTGGCCGCCGGACTTATCACCTTTATTTTCGTTGTCGGCATTTGGTTTAACTATAAATCTTCCAGTGATTTCCGCGCTGAGACAAAACAAGAGGCTAAGCAACAGACAGAGCAGATATTGGCCAAGCTGACCGTCGCCGAGACCAACATGAAAGCTGAGCTAGACAAGCAGATGGCAGAACTAAGTCGAACCGTTAAACTGCGCGTGGAGCAAGAGTTTGAGGCCGGAAATATTAAGCAACTTGTAGAGACAGAGGCCAAAAATCGTATTGATGTGATTGCCGATACACTCATCAAAGATGAGGTGGCTAGACGAATCACACCACTTCGAGATGAACTCACGGCTTTGATTAGCCAAACAGCCGATGAAAGCAAACAGAGACTCCTATTGGTCGATCAGCGACAGGAAAAATCTCAACAAACGGAAAACGAACTCGGAAAATTGATAAATGAAACTCATAAAATACTAGCGCAGGTTCAACAACAAGCTGACTTCGTAATGACAGTTATTTCCGCTCAGAATGATGATCGGAAAGCATATGATCAGTTAGTTCAATGGATGAACGATCCTTCCTTTCCTCTTCGCGATCAGGCCTACCAAGCCCAATCACGAATCCAATCATCCTATTTTGGATGGCTTGGAGAGGGTTCATACAAAACGGCTCATTGGAAAGACGAGTTTGATCCGCGTGGGTTATCCATTCAAGAGATAGAGGAAAACTGGACTTCTATTCCCTCATTGTTGGCGAGAGGGTATCTTGACAGCGTGTGGAATTGCACAAATATAACGAAAGAACAGAAGCTGACTTTTATGCATAACGTGCTCACAGACAGCCGGAACAGTTTGCAAGCAGCTGATAAGGCGGCGCGAATTCTTGCTGATGAGAGCAAGGTTAATTACAATCCAGCGTTCGTATTTGGCCCGATAGAAGAATGGTGGACATCTCGGATGACGTCAAATGCCTTGCTTAGTACGGCAACCAATACACCTATTCCTGAGTCACCGAACCCCGAATCGTCTCCGTAATTCAGATATTCTAGGGTCTGGGATAAAAGTTTCCAAACATTGGAAACCCAACAATCCGCCAATCCAGAAATCCACTACTCCGCTCTGACGAGCAGGGCGGCGTAGGCACCGTCGGTGCCGGATTTCGGCGGAAAGAGACGTTTGGCTTTGACGAGGCGCCAATCAGAATGTTCGCGCGCCCAGCGGCTGACCATTTCTTCGTTTTCTTCCACTTCAAGGCTGCATGTGCTGTAAACCATCCGTCCGCCGGGCTTCACATGCTTCGCCATAGCGTTGAGGATCTGGCGCTGGGTCTTTTTGATCATTTCGATGCGGTCGCGGGTGAAGCGGTAGCGGGCGTCGACGCGGCGGCGCATGACGCCGGTGTTTAAACAAGGCACGTCGAGCAGGACGGCATCGAACTGTTTGTCCTTCTGCGGGAATCCTTTGGCGGCGTCGCCTTTGAGGATTTTTACAAAGTCCCAGCCGGTGCGCTTGATGGTGTCGGCGAGTGTATCGAGGCGGTCGTCATGCACGTCCATGGCGGTCAGCTCGCCCGTTCCTTCCATCATGCCGGCAATCATGGCGGTTTTACCGCCGGGCGCGGCGCAGGCGTCGAGGACGGATTCGCCGGGAAGCGGGTCAAGCAGCTCAACGGAAACCGAGGTGGCGGGGTCCTGAACGGTGAACCAGCCTTCTTTGTAGCCGGGGACGCTTGGCACAGCGACGCCGCGCGGCAGAACCACAAAAGTTTCCAATGATTGGAAATGATGTTTCTGCGCATCAATGCCGGCCTCTTCGAGCGCCCTCATAAAGTCGGCAGACGAGATGCGTGCAGGTTCGACGCGCAGGATGGTTTCGGCGGGCTGGTTATTCCATTCGAGGAGCTGGAGGGTGTCGCGCTCGCCGTATTGTTTGACCCAGCGGTTGATGAGCGATTCGGGGTGC
>JBAYVX010000130.1:0-5360 GCA_041674365.1 Kiritimatiellales bacterium
CAGATAGTCGCGGCGGTAGGCGTAAATGCCGATGTGCCGCCAGTGCGCACCGGTTGCATCGGTTCCGGCATCGCGGACGTGCGGAATGACGGAGCGGGAAAAGTAGAGCGCCTGCCCGTCGCGTCCAAAAACAGCTTTGACAACCGCCGGATTTTTTAAATCCGCTTCATTTTTAATCGGCGCGGCGGCGGTCGCCATATCCCAGTCGCCGGAAAGCATCACGTCGGCCAGCCGGTCGATCAGTTCCGGATCCATCAGCGGTTCGTCGCCCTGAATGTTAATCAGCACGTCACACTCTTCTCCGGCAACCGCTTCGGCGATGCGGTCAGTGCCCGACGGATGGTCGGCGCGGGTCATGACGGCTTTTACACCGGGTATGTTAAATGAGGTGACGGCCTCCACAATACGCTGATCGTCGGTGGCAACCAGAACGGCGTCGAGCGATTTGGCTTTGATCACCTGCTCCGCCACGCGCTGAATCATCGGTTTGCCCGCGATCATGGCCAGCGGTTTGCCCGGAAGCCGGGTCGAGGCCCAGCGCGCCGGAATCACCCCGATCACCCGATTATTTTTTTGCTTCGTCATCGCCGTCTTTCCTGTCCGTAATCCAAAAATCCGTTCCCGGCCCGCGCACCTCGTCGAGCGTCAGACTGACCCGCCCGAACGGCGTGCTGACTTTCGCATAGGTCAGCAGATGCCGGGGGTCGCGCGAGATCCATACCGTAGCTTTTCCCTTGCGCACAAACAAGCCGTCAAACGCGGCCGTCGGCTTAACCGTCAGGCAGGGAATTTCCAGTCCGTAATGTTCCATTTTCACCGGTTCGATGTCGAATGACTTGATGAACAGGTCGTAGGTTTTTTCGTCCGACATCACCCGGTAACGGGTTTCGGTGTTCTCCGCCAGCGAGACCGACCGCATAAAGTACATAAAGCTCAGAATGTCGCGGGATTCCGGCTCAATTTTATAGTCTTTGGTTTTGCCTTTCGGCAGATGAATGTAGTGGGCTTGGAGTGTCTCGTAATTAAACGTGGTGATGTCGTGGCGGCGGTAGTTCCGCTCCTGCAAGTTCTGCTCAAACCGGATCGGCAGAAACGTCTCGGGGTCAATCAGCCCCTCATAAAAATCGTCCACTTTGCAGATGTGGTCGAAAAACGAAAAGGTATTGACCGTAATCCGCATCGCGAGCACAGGACGTCCTTCGAATGTGTTCGTTTCCGTAACGGCCTTCGACCACGCAATCGGAACCCCAAGCCATGAGATGGTATAAATCAGCTCCTCGCCGATCGGGAACGGCAGCTCCTTGGCCGGTGCGGCGGCGCACAGCAAAAATATGTTGCTGAAAACCATGCAGACAGACTTAAATTTCATCAGTCCTTCTTTTCCGTAGTCCAGAAATCATTCGTTCCGCCCGATACATCCTGCAATTTGACGGTCACCCGCCCGAACGGAACCCAAGCTTTCATATAGGTCAGAATCCTTCTCGCATCCCGTGAAACCCAGAGCGTGGCCTTTCCGTTGCGGACAAACAATCCGTTAAATTCCGCCTCAGGCTCAATCCGCAGGCTCGGTACATCCGGATAGTTCGACAGGCCGATCTCCTCAATATTTTCAGCATGAACCTGCACCTGATATACCCTGTTGTCCGCCAGTACCGGCCAGGTTGTAGTCATCTCCGGCTCCAGTTTCTGCCCGCGCATAAAATACATAAAACTTACATAGTCGCGGGTGTCCAGACTGACCGGAATATTGGTAATCGATCCGGTCTCCAGATTCTCAAAACGGGCGGTGTTGTGCGCGTAGTCAAACGTCGTCACTTCATGGTAATGCGCCCACCCCTCCTGCATGTTTTTTTCAAAACGAACCGGCAGAAGCGTTTCCGGATCAAGTAGACATTCATGGAGGTCATTTACTTTGTAAAACATATCGAAAAACGGATACGTATGCGTTTCCACTTTCACTGACACATAATTTGTACCGTTTGTCTCAACCGTACCCGTCGTCGCCACGGACCACGCCACCAAAATCCCGTTCCATGAGATGTGGTAATCCAGCCGTTCATTTAACGGAAACGGCAGCGAGGCGGCAGTGACAGCGCCGCTCAAACACAGTCCAATCGTAATTGCTGACAAAAACCGACCCACAAAATTTTCCTCTCGCTCGACCGCCTTTTAATACGTAACCCGTAATTCGTAATTCTCTACACCTATACTTACGCATTACGTATCCCGCTTAAACTGCCGGCATTTCACTCCGGCCTCTTTAAAAAGCGCCTTCGCCTGCTCGTTAAAGTGATATTCATGCTCATAGACCACTTCCGAAAGCCCGGCGTTAATGATCATCTTCGTACACATCAGGCACGGGCTGATGGTGCAATAGAGAATCCCGTCTTTCACCGAAATCCCGTGATAGGCCGCCTGCACAATTGCATTTTCCTCAGCATGGCAGCAGACACAGTTGCCCAGCGAGTGGCCGGACGGCGCATCCGAATTACATCGCTCGCAGCCGCCCTCATCGCAATTGGTAATTCCGCGCGGCGTGCCGTTGTAACCGGTCGAAACAATCCGCCGGTCGCGCACAATCACCGCCGCCACCTGCCGCCGGCAGCAGTTCGCGCGCTTCGCCACCACATGGGCGATGTCCATAAAATACTCATCCCAGCCGGGACGTTGGCTTTTGCTCATCTTTATTTTTCCTCAATTCAAAGGGGTTTGTTTGATTCGCATGATACGGGATACAGGATGCGTGTTGCAAAATCTCCCCGAAACCCGAATCTCATATCCCGTATCCTGAATCTCGTATCCCGTTCCTCACTCATAATGCGTCCACATGCGGATCACCTTAACTGTTTTGGAATCATCAAGCACCTGATAAACCAGTCGATGCTGAATATTTATGCGGCGGGAACAGGCTCCGGTCAGATCGCCGCGCAGTTTTTCGTACGGCGGCGGATTCTGCCACGGATTTTCGGCCAGTACATCCAGCAAAACCTGAGCTTTGGGTTTCAAACCCGACTCCGCCAGTTTTCTGGCGTCCTTCTGCGCCTGCTTCGTATAAACTAAAGTCCAATTCACAGCAATGGACTCCCCGATTCACACCGCCGGGTGAGGTCACCCGGCCTACAAAAAAAGCTGCAGAAAACTGTAGGCCCGGTCACCTGACCGGGCGCTGTATTCGCCGTTCTCACCAGCCCGGCTCCGATTCACATTCGTCAACCGGAGCTTTGAGACCTTCCGTAATGGATTCCCGCATACCGGGAACACCCATCAGATAAAGCGTCTCCTGAACAGAACGCCAGTCCTCTTCTGAAATCAGCACCGCCGAATTACGTTTACCGGCAATCTGCACCGGTTCATGCGAAACGGTAACTTCATCCACCAGCGCATATAAATTCTTCCGCGCCTCTGTTGCTGTCATTGTCGTCATAATTTCACCTCGCCCGATAGCGTACGCTATCGCGTACGATTAGCAAGTCGAAAATATAGCTCAAGCAACTTGATCGATTCTTTCCAAAGATTGCCATTCCCTGCGGTCATTGCCCCGCAATAGCGGAGCCTCTCTCGCTTCGCTCGGGTGTAACTTTTCCGGATCGGAGGCGAAGAGCGGAACGGGATTCAGCGTGTGGGTGCAAACGGAGATTCGATATTGCCGTGATCGCTGGTGACGATCAGCAGCCCCAGCCCGTCCACGAAAACAAACAATGTTGGACACGATACTTTCACACAGAAAAAATACATTCATTTCACCGCGAAAGAACGCAAAGAGCGCAAAAATTTAGGTGATTACTTGGTTTCCTTCGTTGCCTTCTGTAAAAATACACCGTCGAAAGGAATCCTCATGAAGTTCATCGAATTGGCAAAGAAGCGCGTCAGCATCCGTTCATATAAACCCGATCCGGTTTCCGATGAGCAGCTCAACGAAGTGCTTGAGGCCGGACGCCTCGCGCCAACCGCCTGCAATCTGCAGCCGTTCCAGTTTGTGGTCGTACGCGAAAGAGAAAACCTCGCCGCACTGTCCGCCGGGTATCCCGGCGACTGGTTTAAGGAAGCTCCCGTCGTGATCGCGATCTGCACGATGCCTTCCAAGGCTTGGAAACGGTCGCGCCACGACAACCGCTGTCTCGTTGATGTGGACGCCGCGATTGCCGCCGACCATATGACGCTGGCGGCTGCTGACATCGGACTCGGCACCTGCTGGATCGGCGCATTCGATCCGAAAATCATCCGCAAAGCACTCGGCGTGCCGCGCACCGTTGAACCACTGATTCTGCTCCCACTCGGTCATCCGAACGAAACGGGCCGCCCGAAAACCCGTCTAGCAATCGAAAAACTGGTTCGCTACGAAAAATGGAAATAGCGAATGATTCTGCGACTTCTGCTTCTGATCGTTTTGCTCTATGTCTGCGCCATTGTTTTCATGTGGATCCGGCAGGAGCATTATCTTTTCCTGCCAAAACATTACGATGTACTCCCGGAATTTGAACGCTTCCGCTGGGATCGGACAATTAATGGAGTTCCGCATCAGGGCTGGTTCCTAGACAAAGGAAAAACCCAAACGGTGATCTATCACGGCGGCAATGCCGAAGATCTTGCCGGTCACTGCGAAGTGATGATGGACGGAATAGACGCCAACGTCTTGCTGGTCAACTACCGCGGCTATGGCCAAAGTGAAGGAGCACCCGGTGAAAAGGAAATGGTTTCCGACTGCATCGCGATCTTCGATCTCTTCTGCGCCGAGAAAAACATTACGCCGTCCAATATCGTTCTAATGGGCCGCAGTATGGGAACCGGTGTCGCTATTCAGGTGGCCGCAGCTCACCCTGACGCGGCGGGATTGATCCTGGTAACGCCCTACGAAAGCATCGCCGCCGTTGCGCGCTTCCAGTATCCATGGCTTCCAATCAAACAGTTGATGCGTCATCCGTTCCGCGCCATC
Organism: Kiritimatiellales bacterium; assembly: GCA_041674365.1. GTDB lineage: Bacteria > Verrucomicrobiota > Kiritimatiellia > Kiritimatiellales > Tichowtungiaceae > Tichowtungia. The sequence goes on from JBAYVX010000130.1 coordinate 4,934, forward strand.
GACTTTGCGCCGCAGATTAAAATGCCCGCTCTGGTGATCCTGTCAGAATTCGATGAAGTGATTCCGGTCGAAAGCGGACGACGACTTGGCGAGGCACTGGGTGGGCCAAAAGAAATCATCACCCTGCCGATGGGTCACAATGACATCAACGAGCACCCCGGCTATTTCGCCACCATCAACCGGTTTTTGAAACATCAGTAGTCAACACGCCACAGGAAAAGACCCAGAGCCTTCGCCGTCGGCACTTTATGGGTACGTTCGCCGGCCTTTAGGAAACGTCCGGCATCTTCGGGCTGTAATTCGCTGTTCCCCACGCGAAGAAGAAACCCGGCGATGCTGCGCACCATTTTGTAGAGGAAGCCTTCACCGGTTACCGCAATCGTCACATCGCCTTCCCGTGTCCGTTTGATCGTGATGGACGTTACCG
>JBAYVX010000131.1:0-5335 GCA_041674365.1 Kiritimatiellales bacterium
GCCGACCCGACCGGCAACATCAGCCGCGCCTTCGGAACCTACATCGAAGCTGAAGGTCTCGCCTTGCGCGGAACCTTCCTCATCGATCCGGATGGCGTGCTCAAAACCATGGAAATGCACGACCTCGGCATCGGCCGCAGTGCAGTAGAGGCTCTGCGCAAACTTGAAGCTGCCAAATTCGTCCGCGAACATGGCGATCAGGTCTGCCCCGCCGCCTGGCAGCCCGGCGACGAAACGCTCACCCCCGGACTCAACCTCGTCGGCAAAATTTAACGTTCCGCATCCCTCAAACCCCGCCCCGTTTTTCCAACCATTGGATCCGAGCGGAGAGAGAAAGGCCCCGCCGTGAAAGCGGCGGGGCAACGACCGCAGGGAGAGGCAAAAACGGGGCTTATTTTTTCCAATGCTTGGAAAATATCAAGCATCGGCTCACTCGGAGAATTCGCCCCACCATATAAATCAGGTTTTATCGGTAGGGCGACGCCTCCGGCGGAGCCGCCGCTGACATCAAACTTCCAGAGTTTGGAAAAATCTGGACAGGATCACCGGATCGACAGGATTGATTTTCCAATGGTTGGAAGAAATCCGCCCGGAGTTTCCAAAGTTCGGAAAAATTTTCGGTTGCGTTTCCAAACATTGGAAATTCTTTGCTGTTCGCCCGCCAACCTGCTAAAAATGCCCAACTTTCTGACTGACGACCTGTGGCGTTGAGTAATACAAGGAGAACATCATGCGATTCCTTCCCGCATCCATCATCACGGCACTCTTATTAACATCCGCCGCCGGAGCCTTCAGTCCTGAGGAAACAGTCTTATACCGGAATCAGGAACTCGGCTTCGAGCTCTCCTACCCTCAGTCGTGGGTTGTTAATCAACTGGTAAATGGGCCGGCCTTTGCCCTTCGAAATACCGACAACTCGGTGATGGGCACCATCAGTGTCAGTGTTATCAATTTAGGTGACGGGGCCCAAAAGTTCTTTCGTCAGATGACAGAAGATGCCGGGAGGTCAAAGTTAGAAAGTGTTAAGGCCCGGTTTGGCGAAGCACGCTTAGTTGAGGCAAAAGAAACCACACTCAGCGGCGAACCTGCCTGCTTTACGAGACTCGACTACCGGATAAAAAATCTCGATCTCGATCGGTGGATTGCAAACATCCAATTGATCGCCGCTCATGACGGTCTGGCCTATATAATCAACTTCGAATCCCCAGTTGAAACCTTAGATGTTAACTATCAGACCTTTCGAGCAATCGTTTACACGTTTAACTTCCGAGCCAGGATGTGATCGGGCAATCCCGACAATTCTAACCTTATTTGGAAGGTGGGAATTTCTCCTGACTGATAATCCCAAAATCCAGAAGTATTTTTGCCCGGCTTTCTTCGATTTGATCTCGGCATAATGCATTGGCTAAAAATGAATTGCCCGCCGGGATAATCAGTTCACAATTTACACATACGCCCATCTTCAGCGAGATGACATGGCCGTCAAGTTGCTCTTCATCCAGCTCGCACACGAACGTTTCAATTTCATCACAGACAGGGCAATTAAATGTCCATGTCGTGTTTAAGGCGTACTCAATCTCCTGTTTTCTTTTCCCGCAGTAATTGAATTTCGCTCCGACTTCATCAGCGTGTATCGCCACCTCATTTTCCCACACCGGCATCAGAGATTGCCGAACCGACCAACGGATTAAATGACCAAAAGCACTAAAACAATTGGACGGCAGGAATCCCGGGGTCTCCTTGGCTTTTGTATACACGGACAAAGCGATATCCAGCTGCTCACCAAACTCAATAATCAGCCCGTCTCGAAGAGAAAAATCAAAAAACTCTCTGTAGCATGCGGACAAAAATGGATATCCGGTTTTTAGTAAAAGAGTCGCCGTCTCTTCCTCGTCTCGAAAACTGAACCCATGGTGAGCAACATCATTCCTTTTATAGCGGAAGTTCTTCAAATCATCCTCGGAAAATGATCGAAGTTTAGGGAATCGGCGACAAGCCATCGCGTACAGATTCTCCGCTTTAACAAACTCTTCAGGCCCAATATTCAAAGCGGCCTTCATGGCACTTTCTGTTGCAGACGCGCATGTCACAAGTGCGTGTGGAAATCGACAAAGCGCAACCAAGTAAAAAGAGGACTCAAGGGATTGCAGAGAACTACACAACGGCGGCCGCGACATAAGCGCATCCGGAGTTCGGCGCATGAATGTAAATGTGGGAGTGTCATTGCTACTATTCATGGCCTTCCCTAAAATTTAATAGCCGATACAGAGACCGAGACTCCCCGCATGCCACCTACTTCACAAACTTTGACGCATACTCCCGAGCGAGCCGCTGCCCTTCTTCAATTTGTGTCGGAGTCATTATTTTCAGAATTAACTCCCGTTTTTTTACTGCTGCCTCATCTCCATGAGCTGCCGCAATATTCCACCATGCATAGGCTTGTACGTAATCCTGCAGAACACCGTTGCCGACAGAATAAGCACTCCCTAGATTGCATTGTGCGTCAGCAAGCCCCTGTTCTGCGGCAAGACGGAACCATTTTACCGCTTCTTTATAGTCCTGAGGAATGCCCGTGCCAGTAAAATAACAGTACCCTAAATTATCCTGCGCATCTGCATGTCCTTGTTCAGCGGCAAGGCGAACCCACCTCACAGCTTCTTTGTAATCCTGGGGGACACCATTGCCAGCATAATAAGCACATCCCAAATTGTATTGCGCTGCTGCATGTCCTAGTTCAGCGGCAAGGCGGTACCATTTCACCGCTTCTTTGTAATCCTGCGGAACACCGTCACCAACATAATAACCGCACCCTATTTTAAATTGTATTTCTGCAGCTCCTTGTTCATCTGTTTGCCGCAATGCGGATAAATCTTCCCCAAAGCCCATAAACGGCAGACAGATAATCCCAACAAGCAATCCCACCAACAGATTTTTGAATTTCATATACGCCCCTTTCAATGCGGGCACATTATAGAGCCGGAAAGACTCTGGCAAGATTCCCTCTCGCGAAGTTTGCCGCTTCGCTTTTTGCGGCGAATAATCTCCTCCCCGCCAATGGGCTATTTGAGTTGTTGATATATCGTATTACGATATATGTGCCATGATTTTGCCCTCAATGATTTTGTCTAAACCCCTCATCCCCATTGGCGTTCATTCGCGTGAATTGACACTCACGTTGTTCGTTGCCGTCGCTTCGCGCCTGCCTCTGCCTTTGGCGGTCATGATCAAAGAAGCGGCTCCGCCGGAGGCGTCGCCCTACCCTTCAAATCTTCGTGCCTTTTCGTGTTTTTTGCGGCCACGAATCCTTACGCATCCAGCTTCTTTTTGAGCATGATGATGACGGCGGGGGATTGGCTAGACCCTTTCGGGCTGGCGGCGGCCTTATTATTTCGTCATCAATGGCGAATACGTTTCCAATGTCTGGAAGAAAATTTTCCAATGCTTGGAAAATCAGCGGGCATTAAGCGCATCGTATTCGGCACGGCGCCAGGGTTCGTTGAGACCCGGATGAACCATGATGATGCCGGTTTCCGGAACGGTGCGCAGGAATTTTTCCAGGTGCTGCGAATAACGCATAAAATCGCGGTAATCGTAGATTCCGCCGAAGCCGTCGTTGGTCGGAATGCCTGCCGTCATCAGCCTGCGTTTTAAAACGCGCCCCGGCGCGGCGATGAAAAAACTTTTCAGCGAGCACTGCCGCAGCGGCATCGCCGCATTGCGCACGCGCGGCGGATTGCCCGCACACCGGTTCTGAATAAACTCAATGACCGCATCGCGAATGACCGGCAGCTGCTGAACGTGCAGATGGCCGTCGATGAAGTCCGGACGTCTGCCCGCGATTTCTTCGAACCGTTCGTATTGGGCCGTCAGCTCGTTATAAATCTCTTTCCGGTTCAGCCGCCGTGCATAAGCGCGCCGCACAAGGTTGCGGAATTCCTGAGGAGTTTCTACCAGCGTGAAATGCAGGCCAAGTTGCACCGTTCCAAGGGCGACGAGTTCATCGGCGGTGAAAAACGGCAGATTCACCATGCAGGAAACCGCATCAATTTTTCCGGCGCGCGCCAGTTTTGCAATGGCGCGGTTGATATCCGCCGTCATTCCGAAATCGTCGGCACAAATCGTTATGCGGGTCTCCGGCACATCACATCTCGCTTTCGTCTTTTTCACGTTATGTTTTCCAAACCTCCGCAGTCGCTTTGCACGGCATAGCCGCAACCAATGACCAAAGAGAATATTCAGAATAATTATGGTCAGAATGATTACTGCTCATGTGAACGGATTCTCTCCCCATTATTCTGACCATAATTATTCTGATTAAATTGCCCCGGCTTAGTTGTTGTTGCCTGAGGCGTTACAATTTCCCTGCACCGTGCAGTAATCCGAGCAGCATCTCCGCCGCCTGATCGCCGCCGTTAAAGTTGACCGGAAGCCGTTCCTTCTTTATGTCCTGCCAGCAGTTCGTGCGGTATGCCTCTTTCAATCGCCGAATAATCGTGCCCGTACTCTCCACATCCCCCGCCCCGATCTCTTTGACCATCAGCGCATTGATCAACTGCTCGGCGTGGTTGGGAACCGGAATGACATAAACCGGGCGCATCATGGCGACCGCTTCGCTGACGGAAGAGAAGCCGCCGTTAATCACCAGCGCACCGGCGTTGCGGACAAACTCCAGACTCTCGCGGATTTTTCCGTGATAAGTCACGTTACCCTCACTGATGCCATCACGTCCGATGACATCCACTTTCCACGGCAGGGCTTGCAGTTCATGAATCTGCGAGGCAAACGCCGAGCCGCTCAGCATGACGACGATGCGGTCAATCTCCTGCGGAAGCGGCACGGGCTTCCCGGTGCGCTCCATCGCCGTGTCACGCGCGCCGTCGCGTACGATCAATCCGACCCGTCTGAACACATCGCTGCGCGGCGTGTCGGCGAACGGCGACGGACTGACCGCCAGCCGCCATTTCATGCGATGAAACAGATAGTCTGAATATTCAATTCCCCAGAAATGAGAGCGAATGGATGCCGGCAGATGTTTGCGGCGAAAATATTCCGATACCACCACATCAGAGTTGTTGATGCCCGCCAGCGGAATACGGCGGCGCAAAACAGGACGGATGACATATTCCGAATCGGTCACCACCAAATCAGGCTTGAGTTGATCGAGCAGCACATCCAGTCGTTCTTTTTTCTCATGCAACGCCCCTCGCATATTGCGCAGATTCGCCAGCGTGCCGAGCGCGTTCACGCCGTCGCCGGAAAACGCATAGGCCAGCGGCGGCGTGGCGGAAAGTGAGGTGATTTCCGGACGGTCTTTCAAAAAGAAAAGTCCGTTGCC
>JBAYVX010000132.1:0-5314 GCA_041674365.1 Kiritimatiellales bacterium
ATATCAGGATCTATGACCGACCGTTTAACGATTACGAAGTATTTGACCTGTATAGAAAAAGTCTAATGAATGTGTGCAAATAGAAATCTGCACACAACATTCCTTTCATTTTCTGTGCCCGGGGGCTTGAAGCAGCCCTCGGGTTCTGCTTCAGGCGGGTATTTTCCTCCAAAGCCTTCGGACGCTTGCCACGCTGTCATCCATGCCGCCGAACTTCGCTTTCCAACGGTAGAACGTACCTTGAGAGATGTTGTGTTTACGGAGCAGATCGGCAACCCTGAGCCTCGTTCAAGATGCCGATAATCTGCTCTTCGGTGTGACGCTTCTTCATTCCTGAGTCCTCCTTCTTGGTTTTTACCACGGAGAACTCTCATCGCAAACCGTCCAGTTTCATGGGCTCAGGTCGGTTCTGCTGAACCTGATTTTGCGCCTTTTTCACCGGTAGTTTTTCCAAACATTGGAAAAACCACAGCCTAAAGCCTCCAGCCTTTCCCCTAGACGATATATTTCCCGCGCGGAGTATAACCGGTGTGCAGCAGTTTGTGACTGATGTGGCCGCACGGTCCGTCGGTTAAGAATTCGGTGTAGAGTTTGGTGACTGCCGGATTTTCATGCGATTTGCGGATTTCGTAGGCGGTGTCTTCAGCATAGATGGCTTTGGCGCGTGCGGCGCGAATGGCCGGACTGGTCGGAACGGGCTGTCCGCCGCCGCCGAGGCATCCGCCGGGGCAGGCCATGAATTCGATAAAGTGACACTCGCTGCAGCGTCCGCCGGTTTTGATGTCGTCCATGACCCGTTTGGCGTTAGCGGTGCCGTGTGCGATGGCGACTTTGAGGGTGACTCCTTCGAGCCATTTCCAGTCGGGAACCAGATGCTTGAGTAGATCCGGAACCGGGCCGGTTTTTTTGATGGGGAGTTCCATGAAGCGGATGCCTTCGAAGCCGCGCACGGGAATGATGTCGGCATGATCGAAGAGACTTTCGACTTTGATGCCGCAGACGAGTTCGATGACGCTGCGCAGGGCGGCTTCCATGACGCCGCCGGTGGCGCCGAAGATAACACCGGAGCCGGTGGCGGTGCCGAACGGATCGTCGAAGTCCGACTTGGGCATGGCCGGCAGGTCGATGCCGGCTTCGCTGATCATCTGCGCCATTTCGCGGGTGGTAAGACCATAGTCGACATCTTTCCAGCCGCTGTCGCACATTTCCGGACGGTTGCATTCGAATTTTTTGGCGGAGCAGGGCATGAGTGCCACGGTGACAATATCCTTGGGGTCAATTTTGTTCAATTCGGCGTAGTAGGTTTTGATGATGGCACCGAACATTTGCTGCGGACTTTTGGCCGAAGAAAGATTCGGGACGTATTCGGGATAGAAGTGTTCGAGATATTTGACCCAGCCGGGCGAGCAGCTGGTGAACTGCGGCAGGGCGACCGGTTTCTTTTCAACCAGCGCTTTGTGCAGGCGAAGGAGCAGTTCGGTGCCTTCTTCGATGATGGTGAGGTCGGCGGTGAAGTTGGTGTCGAAGATTTTGTCGAAGCCGCATTCGCGCAGGGCGGTGTTGAGTTCGAAGGTGAGCGGATGGCCCGGTTCAAGTCCGAAACATTCGCCGATACCTGCGCGTGGGCTGGGCGCGGTCTGAATGACAACATGTTTGGTTGGATCGTCGATGGCGGCCCAGACTTCGTCGGTCGGGTCGTTGGCGCGCAGGGCACCGGTAGGACAGCGGTTGATGCACTGGCCGCAGTTGATGCAGACGACTTCGCCGAGCGGTTTGTCGCCGAAGGTGATGATTTTCGACTGGTCGCTTCGCTTGTCCACTTCGAGCACGCCGACTTCCTGCAAGTCGATACAGGTGCGGACGCAGCGGCGGCAGAGGATGCATTTGTCCATGTCGCGCACGACGCTGTAGCTGGAACGGTCCACGGCAAAACGCGGCTTTTCCGGATGGCCGAAGCGGAAGAAGTCCACGCCGTATTCTTTGGCCAGCGCCTGCAGTTCGCAGTTGTTATTGCGGGCGCAGGCATAGCATTCGCCATAGTGTTTTGAAAGCATGAGGTCGAGAATGTGCCGGCGCGCCTGACGCACTTTGCGTGTGTGGGTACGAACGGTGATGGGTTGGGTGACAGGATAGCTGCATGCGGTTTGCAACGTGCGCTGTCCATCAACCTCCACGACGCAGATGCGGCAGACGCCGGCGATGCAGAGGTCTTCGTGATAGCAGAGGGTGGGAATACGGATGCCGATCTGTTTGGCGATTTCGAGGATGGTGGTTCCAGCCGGAACAGTGACCTCTTTATCGTCGATGGTAACAGTCACCTGTCGGTCGGTGATTTCCAGTCCCGGGATGCCCATGGGTTGAATCCGCTGACTGAGCGGTGATCGCGAGGTGTCTTGATTCAATACGTCCGGCATAGAGGCTCCTTCCTGCCGCATTTTCAATGCGGGAAATTCGAATCCCGAATCCCGAAATTCGAAATAATTTTTAAAGTCCGAGTTTTAAGTTTTCCAATCATTGGAATTTGTTTCGTGCTTCGGATTTAAACATTTGTGCTTCCGGCAACTTGCCGGTTGGTTCGTCCCATAATTTCATTTTTAAAATGGCTGACAATAGAGAGAAAAGCGTTCGGACTGGATTGCCCAAGGCCGCATTTTGAGGCGATTTGCATCGTTTCACCCAGCTTGCAGAGTTCGCGCAGATACTTCATTGAGCAGCGCCCTTCCTTCAGCAGTTCGATACCTTCAAGCAGTTTGGCATTGCCTTCACGGCAGGGGGTGCACTGGCCGCATGATTCATCGAGAAAAAACTCCATGAAGTTTTCGGCCACATCGAGCATATCGCGATCCGGGCCGATGACAATGATAGAGCCGCCGGTCGGCACGTCTTCGAAGGCAATGGTGCGGTCGAAATCTTTGGCCGGCACGCAACGCCCGGAGGCACCGCCCGCCTGAACTGCCTTCGCGCCGGTTCCTTCCACTTTCTCGAGCAGTTCCTGGATGGTAATGCCCATCGGGAATTCAAATACGCCGTGTTGTTTGCAGTCGCCGGAGACGCTGAAGAGTTTAAGACCGGTTGATTTTTCCGTGCCGATGTCATGGAACCATTTTGCGCCTTTGGAGACGATACAGGGAACCCAGGTGAAGGTTTCGACATTGTTGACAATGGTGGGGTGACCCATAAATCCGGTGTTGACGGGGAAGGGCGGGCGGTTACGCGGTTCGCCGCGCTGGCCCTCAAGCGATTCGATCAATGCGGTTTCTTCTCCGCAGACATACGCTCCGGCTCCCATGCGGATTTCAATATCAAAATCGAATCCGGCGGTGCCCGATACGTTTTTCCCCAGCAGTCCGTCTTCGCGCCGCTCCGCGAGTTTTTCTTTAAGAAAACTGCGCAGATAAGTGTATTCGCCGCGAAGGTAGATGATTCCTTTGCATGCACCGATGGCGCGGGCGCCAATGGTCATGCCGTCAAACATCAGATCGGCAAAGTCGGTGAGAATCACGCGATCCTTGAATGTGCCCGGCTCGCCTTCATCGGCGTTACAGACCACATATTTCAGGTCGTCTTTCACGGACGCCGCCAGTTTCCATTTCAGATCGGTGGGAAAGCCCGCGCCGCCGCGGCCTTTGAGTCCGGATTCGGTGATGAGCCCGATAATTTCTTCCGGCATCATTTTCAGCGCTTTACGGAGACCCTCGCCGGGCTTCACTTTAGCGAACGTCATTTTGCTGGTGTCGGTAGTTCGCATAACGTCTCCTTTTTCTGAGGTGCATAAACGCCGAAACGGGTGCGGCATTCTTCGAGAATGTCGTGCACGGTTTCCGGGGTAACTTTGGTATAGATCCGTTCGTTGACGAGCAGGGCGGGGCCCTGATCGCACATGCCGAGACAGTTGGCCCATTCCAATGTGAAGTTGTCGTCGGGAGTGGTTTCTCCGAAGCGGATGCCCAGATCGTTTTCAAGCTGGCGTGCGACGTGGTCTTTGCCTTGCATATCGCAGGATATGGTGCGGCAGAGGCGGATGATGAAACGACCCTTCTGTTTGTGGCCGATGAAACTGTAGAAGGAAGCCACTCCGTAAACCTCAACCGGGTGGATATTGAGAATATCCGCCAGGATCTGCATGACATATTCTGAGACGTGCCCGTATTTGTACTGCACATCCTGCAGAACCGGGATCAGGGCGCTGCGGTCGTTACCGAACTCCTTCACCTGCCGCTCGATATTCGCGCGCAATTGTTCGCGTTCCGATATAAGCATTTCCGGCCTCCTTTCGATGGATGGCACAGCTCACACAACGGCTTGGCGCAGTCGTTGGATTCCACCGGTCACCCAGTATTCCGTCTGCTGAATGGATCAACCATAGCGGAGAACTTCTGCTCCGGCTCTAAAAAACTGGTTTTGCTGCAACTTTAAACACAATCTACACAAAGTTATTTCTTGCCGGTCAACCGAAGGGGCGGTTGCCGAGAAGTTATTTCGTTTATTCCGGTTGCAATGTGGTGGCTCTAATCAAAGCCGGTCAGATTTCTTTCAGAACACGAACCAGATCCTGCATTTTTACGGGTTTGCTGAGATAGTCGGTCATACCGGCCTGGAGTGCCTCATCTCGGCTTTCCTGCAGGGCATGTGCTGAGAGTCCCACAATGGCGAGACCCTCACGATTTTGTAATTTTTTACGGATAATGCGGGTTGCTTCGACTCCGTCCATTCCGGGCATCTGGATGTCCATCAGGATCAGATCATAGGAGTTGCTTAGGGCGGCATCAATGGCTTCCTGTCCGTTTTCGGCCAGATCGGCTTCGTACCCCATTGTACGGAGCATTTTAAGCGTCACCTTCTGATTAACTTTGTTGTCTTCCGCCAGCAAAATTTTGTGCGGGAATTTCCGGGCCAAATCGCTATGGATATCTTCTGTGTTACCAGAGATAACGGGTTCTATGTCGCCGCCCAGTAATCCGGCTAATACTTCCTGAAGCCGCCTTTCTTTAACCGGTTTTCCCATCCACCGGTTGACCGTGTTGGCGCTTTCTACGCATGGCCGTCCGCTTGAACTGAGAATGAGAATCGGGCGGAACCCGAATTCTGGACGCTTGCGCAGTTCGGCGGCCAGCACACAGCCATCCATTTCCGGCATCGTGTAATCGAGTATAGCGATATCCAGCGATCCCAGTGAACTCAGTTGTTCCAGTGCCGCCGGGCCTGAGTCGAAAATCAGCGGTTCCATCTGAACTTTTTTCAGGTCATGCTCCAGAATTCTCAAGTTGGTCTTGTTGTCATCCACGACCAGCACACGGCGGCCTTTTAGAATTGC
>JBAYVX010000133.1:0-5303 GCA_041674365.1 Kiritimatiellales bacterium
AACTGGAACGCAATCAGGTGATTCTCTGCGGAATCGAAACCCATGTCTGCGTTTACCAGACCGCTATGCACCTGCTTGAATCCGGTTATGAGGTTCAGATAGTCACCGATGCCGTCTCGTCGCGCGATCCGGCCAATAAAGCGCTGGCTCTGCGCCGCATGGAAGCCGAAGGCGTTAAGTTAACCGGCGCGGAAATGCTGCTGTTCGAACTGCTCGGCGACGCCAAAGCGCCACAATTTAAATCCATCCTGCAGATTGTGAAATAACCATGCTGAGACTTCTGCTTGTTTCTCTTATCTGGGCGTTCTCTTTTGGTCTGATTAAGGACGGGCTGACCGGCCTGCCTTCGTCCGCCGTTGCGTTTGTCCGGCTGGCCGTTGCGCTGGCGGTTTTTGCACCGTTTCTGCGTTTGCGTGCACTCCGCACGGCGGACGCCGTCCGTCTGATGCTGACCGGCGCGGTGCAGTACGGCCTGATGTATGTGGCCTATATCCACGCCTTCGCTTATCTCAAGGCCTACGAGGTGGCGCTTTTCACCGTCTTCACCCCCATTTATGTCGCCGCCATCAACGATCTCTTTGCGCGCCGGATCTGTCCGGTTTCTATAACCGCCGTCGTACTGGCGGTCGCCGGAGGTGCTGTCATTGAATATCAGCAGATCAGTTCGCCCGGCCTTTGGACCGGTTTTCTTCTGGTACAGATATCCAACCTCTGCTTCGCCTTCGGACAGATTTTCTACCGCCGAACAATGGCCCGCCTGCCGGAGCAACAAAGTGATTTGCAGGTGTTCGGCCTGCTTTACCTCGGCGCGGCGCTCACGGCCGCGCTGGCTTCAACCGGAACCGGCTGGGGTACATTCTCCATTACGCTTAACCAAGCCGGGGTTCTTCTCTATCTCGGCGTCATCGCCTCCGGTCTCGGCTTTTTCCTCTGGAATATCGGCGCGCGACAGGTTCGTTCCGGAACGCTGGCCGTATTCAATAACCTTAAAATTCCGCTCGGCATCCTCGTTTCGGTACTCTTTTTCGGTGAAAGCGCCGACTGGCTGTGTCTGCTGGGCGGTGGTGCGCTCATGGTGCTGGCACTGGCGGTCAACGCCCTCAAAAAGGTGGACACCCCGGATTGCTGATCAAAATAAGCCGTACGCCCGTTTGACTTGAAAGCGTTCACTGCGGTATAAATCGCATGTTTGCAACCCATCAAGGAGTTCCACAAATGACTAAAAAAACCGTCGGCCTGTTTTTTGTTCTGAGCCTCATCCTCACGATCTGCAGTTGCGCTCCGGTCACCATTGATACGGTTCCGACCGGTGCAGATGTGTACAGTGCCGACGGGAAAACCGAACTGGGCACCACGCCTTTTGACACCAGCATATTCGTGGGCGACAAAAACTACATTGTCCGGAAAGCGCGGTACTTCGACGAACCTGTGTCTCTCAACTATGATTCGGAGCGCAATGTGATCATGAAATTCCGTCCGACACCGGTACTGGTTTATACCAAACCCGGCGCCGAAATTTATCCGGACGGCTCGGAAACTTCTATTGGAACCACCCCGATGAAGGTGCCTGTTGCTGACAAAGACCGCACCTACACATTAAAAGCCAAAGACTACTACGATCAGAACATCACCGTCGGCATTGATTCCCCCGATCCGCTCATCATTGAGTTGGCCCGCCGTCCAATTGTCACTATTTCTGTCGAACCGGAGGGTGTTGAAGTCTACGAAAACGGTAAACGGATCGGCTCTGCGCCGATTCGGGAAGAGATCCTGACCCCACGCACCTTCGAACTGCGCAAAGCGGGATATTTCACCCAAACCGGTACAATCACCGGCGCCCCGCCCTATGAAATACACACAGTTCTAAGACCCTTCCCGGTCATCACTGTGTCCGCCGCCCCGGCTGATGCGCAGGTTTACCGTGAGGGCGGGCTGATCGGCAAGGCACCGGTTCAACTTGCCGTCGGTGAAAAAACCGAACTTGAAGTCAGGGCCGACCGTTATTATACGCAGAATATTGTCCTCACACCCGAATCCCCGGCTCAAGTTAATGTTGAGCTGAAGGCCATGCCGTACGTCACCATCAACAGCGAACCTGCCGGCGCTGAAGTGTTCATCGCAGAAAAATCCATCGGCAGCACGCCCGTCGAACAGTTGATCGAAAAAGACACGGTTATAGAACTGCGCAAAGAAGGATTTGAAACAAAAACCACCACCCTCACCGGTGCCGATAAGCAGATTACAGTAACTCTTGAAGCCATTCCTGCACAAACTCCGGCGGCTCCGGCTCCGGCACCCGCGGTATCCGAAACTCAGCCTGCTGCACCTGCCGTTGCAGCAGAAGCCCCAGCCCCGGCTGCTCAGCCTGCGGCCAAAGGAAACAACCTTTTTCTGATCGCCGGCGTTGCTGTGATCGTGGCCATACTGGCCATCCTGCTGATCCTCAAACGCAAGAAGAAATAACCCGCTTTCTTCGCGATAAAAAGCCCCGCAACAGCGGGGCTTTTTTATACCGTTTCCAAAACCAGGAAAAACATTTCCAATGTTTGGAAACTTAAGGAATTGTCACGCACAGCAGCGTCAACGCGGTATCCGATGGACTGACGGTGTAGCTCTTAAGCCCGGCAGGCACCAGCCACGACTGGCCCGGAGACAGCTTCTCCTCGCCGCTGTCCCACGAAATTGTTCCGGAACCTTCAGCAATGAAAAGCGCATGAAAGGAGTTTCCAACCATTGGAAAATTCTGTTCGGCGCCCAGCTCAAACCGGTCGAGTCGGAAGTATTCACAGTTTTGAACTGTTGTTCCGCTGATTTTGCAACGCGGGTCTCCATTGTTTTCCCAGTCAATCACCTTCAGAGCCTTATCAATATGGAGTTCGCGGCTCTTCCCGTCCGCCCCGACGCGATCCCAGTCGTAAATGCGGTAGGTCGTGTTCGAGTTCTGCTGAATCTCGAGAATCAGACAGCCCGCGCCGATGGCGTGGACGCGCCCTCCGGGAACAAAAACCGCTTCGCCCTTCTCCGCCGGAATGGATTGCAGAATATCGGCGAAGGTTTTGTTTTCCATCGCCTGAAGGAAGGTTTCTTTGCCGATGCCCGGTTTGAGGCCGCAATAAATTTGCGCTGAACCGCCGCCTTCGAGAAAATACCACATTTCGGTCTTCGGGTCGCCGTTAACAGCAGCGGCATTGGCTTCGTTCGGGTGTACCTGCACACTCAGCGTGTCGCGTGCGTCGATCAGCTTGATCAGCAACGGGAAATCGTCGCCCTTGACGTTCGTCCCCAGCAGCGCGGTTTTATGCTCCGGAAGCAGGTCGAGCAGGGTTTTCCCGGCCAGCGGGCCGTTGGCGATAGGGGTCGTTCCGTCCGGATGGGTCGAAATCTCCCACGATTCCGCGTAAATACCGTCCGGTTCGTTGCGGTTGAACAGCTTCGGAATGCGGCTTCCGCCCCAGATGTAGTCCTTGTAAACGGGCTTAAACTGCAGCGGATAAAGTTCGGTCATAATCAGTTTCCTGTTTTTATATAAATTATCTGGCATCAAAATGCCGGATGATTAGAGTGCAGGCTAAGCATGAACGAGATCACCGTCCAGTCAAAATCCCGCACCGGTTTTATCGACATCACCCATGCCGTGCAGCAATTCGTTGACGGAAAAAGTATAAAAAACGGCGTGGTAACGGTTTTTGTCCCGCACACCACCGCAGGCGTTACCATTAACGAAAATGCCGATCCCGATGTGACGGCCGACATGGAAACTGTACTCGACCGCATGGTGCCGTGGAACGGCGGCTACCGCCATAGCGAAGGCAACACTGCTGCGCACGTTAAAGCTTCTATGATGGGCTCCTCCGTACAAGTGATTGTGCAAGACAGCAAAATCCGGCTCGGCACCTGGCAAAGCATCTATTTCTGCGAATTCGATGGCCCGCGCACCCGTAAAGTCTGGCTGAAGGAGTCACATGAATAACGGATGGTACCGCTGGGTTCTACCCGTATTGCTGGTCACCGCGCTGTTCTTCGGCTGCGGGCGCAAGCCGGGCGAAAAGCTCTACCACGAAGCTCTGGCCGAATGGCAGTCGGGCAACCTCGTCCGCGCCCGCACCCTGCTCGAAAAATCGATCCGCCGCCGCGCGGGCAGCCTTGAAAATGCAGAGGCCTATAACCGGCTCGGCACACTGCTCTGGGAAATGGGGAATACGAAAGATGCAGTAACCGCCTTTACGGAAAGCTGCCGCCTCGGTGCCGGACAGTACGAAGTACTCTGCAATCTAGGCGTTGCGCTAGGCGCACAGAACGATTTTACCGCCGCCGAACAGGCTTTCCGCGAAGCTTCCCTGATTCAGCCCGGTGATCCGCGTCCGCTCGCCTTCACAGGAGTGCTCTATGCAAAAAATCAGAAGTGGAACGACGCCGAGCGCAACCTGAACCGCGCACTCGAACGAACCCCGGACGATCCGCGCCTGCAGACCGCACTGGCGCTCGCCGAACTGCACACCACCGGAACCGATGCCGCGCTGAAGCGCTTGCAGGCCGTGACAAAAAAATATCCCGACTATGCTCCGGCGATTTTCAATATGGCCTCGATCTACCGCTACTGGCTCAAAAATCAGACCGAAGCCAAACGTCTCTTTGAAGCCTGCCTGCAAAAAACCTCCGGGACAAACGCTCTGTCCGAACTCACCCGCAGGGAATTGAAATCCATAACGGAAGGTACGGGTGAAAAACTGGTCTTCACACCGCCGTGCACACCAAACCGTACTGTTGCCGACAAAAACTTCAAAAAGGCACTGGCTTATCACAAGAAAAACGACCTTACCAACGCCATCAAGTGGTACACCGCCGCCATTGAAGCGGACAATACCCACGAACAGGCCTTCTATAACCTCGGGCTGGCCTATTATGCCGCGAACCGGCTGGAGCTGGCGTCGGATGCCTTTGCGCGGGCCGTACAAATCAATCCCGCCTTCACCGGCGCACGCTATAACAGCGCACTGGCGGAATACCGCCTCGGCCACAGCGACCGCGCCCGGAGCGAACTGGAGATTGTTCTCAGCCAGCAGCCGGGCTACCAGCCCGCCATTGACCTGATGAACCGGTTGAGAAAGGAATAATGGATTACAGGAGTACTGGATGATTGGAGCCAGACACAAATCCGGCGGCCCATTATTCCATCAATCCTTCAATCCAACATTCCATGTATTTTTCTGGTTTGGAAATTTACACCGGCGCGCGGATTTCTTATCGTTCGCCCGACATTCGAGAGGAAACTTTATGAAGTATAAGCGCATTCTGCTCAAACT
>JBAYVX010000134.1:0-5287 GCA_041674365.1 Kiritimatiellales bacterium
CCGATCGCCAAGGCGCAGATCGATGCGCTGACCGAAAATGCCGCGGCGACCGGCGTGACCCTTTTTCCGCTGGGCGACGACCGTCAGGGCGTGATTCATATCATCGGCCCGGAACAGGGCATTGTTCTGCCCGGCATGACCGTGGTTTGCGGTGATTCGCATACCGCGACGCACGGCGCGTTCGGTTCGATCGCGTTCGGGATCGGCACCTCCGAAGTGGAGCACGTGCTGGCCACCCAGACGCTGCGCCAGAAAAAGCCGAAAAACTATAAAGTCGAATTTACCGGCAAGTTGCAGAAGGGCGTGACCGCCAAAGACATGGTGCTGAAACTGATCGGCATCATCGGCACGGCGGGCGGAACCGGCTGCGCCTTCGAATTCTGCGGCGAGGCGATCCGCTCGCTGTCGATGGAAGGGCGCCTGACGATCTGCAACATGGCGATTGAAGGCGGTGCGCGCGCCGGTCTGGTCGCTCCCGACCAGATCACCTTTGACTACGTCGCTTCCGGAAATCGCGCGTACGCCCCGAAGGGCGCCGAGCTTGAAAAGGCGATTGCTGAATGGAAGAAGCTGACTACCGACAAAGGCGCGAAGTTCGACCACAAGCTGACCATCGACGTGAGCGATCTGGCTCCGCAGGTGACCTGGGGAACGAGCCCCGGCATGGTGACCGATGTGACCGGAACGGTTCCGGTGCTCGACGCCGTTCCGGAATATTCTCCGGCCGACGTCCGCGCCGCGCTCGACTATATGGGTCTGGAGCCGGGCATGAAGATGGCCGATATCCATATCGACACCGTGTTTGTCGGCAGCTGCACCAACGGACGTCTGGAAGACCTGCGCGAAGCCGCCGCGGTGATCAAAGGCAAAAAGGTCGCCAAGACCGTCCGGATGATCATTGTTCCCGGCTCGGAAGCGGTGCGTTACGCCGCCGAGAAGGAACGGCTCGACCGCGTATTTGTGGATGCGGGTGCTGAATGGCGTTATGCCGGTTGCAGCATGTGTCTGGCGATGAATCCGGATAAGCTGAAGGACAAGGAGCGCTGCGCTTCGACCTCCAACCGTAACTTTGAAGGGCGGCAGGGTAAGGGCGGACGGACTCATCTGGTCAGTCCCGCAATGGCCGCCGCGGCTGCCGTGGCGGGTCACTTTGTAGATATTCGGGAGATGTAAATTCGAAATCCGAAACTCGAAGCACGAAACAAATCAGAATGTCGGAAAATTCAAAAATATATGATCTGGAGGATCGGACACTGGAGTTTGCAAAACGGGTTCGTGTGTTTGTGCGAAAGCTGAAAATGGATGTGGCAAACAGTGAAGATGCCAAACAGGTTGTTCGGTCTTCGGGGTCAGTGGGTGCGAATTATATTGAGGCGAATGATGCGCTGAGTAAAAAAGATTTCGTGATGCGAGCCAAAATTTGCCGGAAAGAAGCGAAGGAAAGCCGGTATTGGCTGCGGTTGATTGAAACATTCGGTGATGCGGATCTGGACGCCGAACGTTTGGTATTAGCGGGGGAAGCACAGGAGTTGATGAATATTTTTGGCGCGATCATTCAGAAGTCTAAATAGGTTTTCCAAAGCTTGGAAAATTTGATTTTTATGCTTTGAATTTGTTTCGGATTTCGAGTTTCGTGCTTCGGATTTAAGGGAGAGTTTATGGAAAAGTTTAAGACATTTACGGGCGTGGTTGCTGGTGTGGATCGGGCGAACATTGACACGGACGCGATCATTCCCAAGGAATATCTGAAGTCGATCAAGCGAACCGGTTTCGGCGCCGCGCTGTTTTCGGACTGGCGCTATAACAACGACGGCTCGGATAATCCCGACTTCGTGTTGAACAAGCCGGAAACCGCCGGTGCGCAAGTGCTGGTGGCGCGCAATAACTTCGGCTGTGGATCGAGCCGCGAGCACGCCGTCTGGGCGGTGGCTCAGTTCGGTTTCAAAGTGGTGATTGCGCCGTGTGAAGGGGAAACTCCTGCTTTCGCCGACATCTTCCGAGGCAACTGCGGGAAGAACGGTCTGCTGACGATTGAAATGACCGCTGAACAGGTCGATCAGATTTTCCAAACCTTGGAAAAAGAGCCGGGCGTGAAGGCGACCGTTGATCTGGGAAACCAGAAGGTGACCTTGCACAGCGCCGCCGGTGATCAGATTTATGCGTTTGAAACCGATCCGGTTCTGAAAAACAAGCTGTTGAACGGACTGGACGATATCGGCCTGACCCTTCAGTATGCCGACGACATTGCGGCGTACGAGGCCACCCACGGATGACCCGTGGGTGAAAACCCTAAGTTCGAATCCCGAAATTCGAAACAATGAATGAACCGGAAAATTTAGAGTTTCCAAACATTGGAAAATTGAACATTTTGAATTTGTTTCGTACTTCGAGTTTCGGATTTCTAATTTTCACCGGAGGTGAGTTATGCAGCAGAACCAGCGTGTTTTGATTCCTCTGATCGGCATCATTGCTTTGGTGGCCGCCGGATTTGTGCTGAAAACCGCGCAGGCAGTGATTCTACCTTTGGTCATCGCCTGGTTCCTCTCCTATATCCTCGCGCCGCTGGTGAACTTTCTGGCTCGCCACAAGGTTCCGACCGGCCCGTCGGTGGGTGTGGTGCTGATTCTTTTGCTGGGGTTTTTCTATTTGACGGGACTGTTTGTTTACTCACGTGCCATGGCATTCGCGGATGAATATCCCAAATATGCCGATCAGTTTAATCAGATCGCAGCATCGTTCACCGATCGTGTCACAATGCCATCATGGATTTCGTTCAACACAATTGACTGGCAGCAGAAAGTCGGCGAATGGTTCGTATCGCTTCCCGGATCATTCGTTGTTTTCTTTAAGAATCTCCTTCTGGTACTGATCTTTCTGGTCTTCATGCTTCTCGGTAAGCCGTACTTTCAGAATAAAATCGAACGCGCTTTTCCCGATTCACAGGGCGAGAAAGTTAACCGGGTGACAGTTTCTATTGCCAGCCAGATCAGCCGCTATCTGTACATTAAGCTGTTGTTGAGTCTGATGACCGGGGCGCTCGTCTGGCTGGTTCTCCGGCTGATGGGCGTGGACTTCCCGATTACCTGGGCGGTACTGGCATTTCTGCTGAATTTCATTCCGACGGTCGGTTCGATTGTTGCCACGATTCCGCCGGTTCTGCTGGCGCTGGTTCAGTTTTATCCCAACCTTTGGATGGCTGCGGCTGTGTTGTTCGCCCTGCTGATTATTCATCAGACAATTGGAAGTTTTATTGAGCCGAAACTGATGGGTGAAAACCTCAATCTCAGTCCAGTCGTTATTCTACTTTCACTGGTTTTCTGGGGTTGGTTGTGGGGAATCACCGGGGCGTTGCTTTCCGTACCGATTGCCGCCGCAGTCAAAATTGTATGTGAAAATATCGAGATGCTTAAACCGATCAGCGTGCTGATGGGCTCCGGCAAACATTATCACAAACACGGCTGATTGCTTTGGAGAAATCTGCTGATGAAACTTCCCGATATCCTTTCGTTTCCTGATGTTCCGTTGCGCATTCGCGAGGCGCTGGCCGAAGACCTTGGTCCGGACAAGCTGGACGCCACAACCTACGCGCTGATGCCGAAAAACGAAGTTGCCAAGGCGCGCCTCGTCGTACGCGAAGAAGCAATTCTGGCCGGCGGCCCGGTGGCCGCCGAAGTATTTCGTCAGGTAGATGCCTCGTTGAAAGTTATACAGAAAAAAACGGACGGCACAAAAATGAATCCGGGCGACGTGGTGCTGACCGTTTGCGGCTCCGCGCGCGCCATACTTGTTGCCGAACGCACTGCGCTCAACTTTATTCAGCGCATGACCGGTATCGCCACGATGACCCGGCGTTATGTCGAAGAAGCCAATAATCCGGATGTGCTGATTCTTGACACGCGCAAAACCACGCCGACACTGCGCACCTTTGAAAAATATTCCGTCGTCTGCGGTGGTGGTACCAATCACCGCTACGGTCTGTTTGACCGTGTGCTGATCAAAGATAATCACCTTGCCCACTGGACGCGCGAAGGTGGAACGCTGGCCGGTGCTGTCATGGCATCACGCAAAAAATATCCCGAACTGCTCGTTGAAGTCGAAGTGGACACGATCGAACAGTTGAAAGAGGTTCTCGTGGTAAAACCAGACTGGGTACTGCTCGACAATATGTCGCCGCTCAAACTGCGTGAATGTGTCAAACTGTGTGAAGGAATCTGCAAAACCGAGGCTTCCGGTAGCGTGAATATGGAAACTATCCGCGAAATCGCCAAAACCGGCGTAAACGCGGTTTCCGTTGGCGCGCTGACCCACTCCGCGCCGTCCATGGATCTTGCGCTTGATTTCGTGTAACGAAATCAAGAAATCCGAAACCCGAATATCGAAATCCGAAACAATGTGCGAAATGAAAAAGTTTAAAATTTCCAAACATTGGAAAATTGTTTCGTGCTTCGTCATTCGTGCTTCGAATTTCAGAGCGGAGGGCATATGAGTCCGACGCTGGTCATCGATATCGGCAACACCAGTACTTCACTGGCGGTGGCACATGGCCTGAAGCTTTCTTCGGTTCAGCATATGCCGTCGGCAGAGCCCGCGCTCAAACTGCGCACCGTTCCAAACCGTGCTGTAATTGCATCGGTCAAACCCGGTGTGAATAAACGCTGGGAAAAATTTCTGAAAACGCAGGGTATCGGCGAAATTCTGTGGGTGAATCACACCGCAAACCTCGGCGTGGAAATCACCTATCCGAAGCCGGAAACCATCGGTGCCGACCGACTGGCCAATGCCTGTGAAGCTGCCGCTGACTACGGCACGCCGGTAGTCGTCTGTGATTTTGGTACCGCGCTGACTTTTGACATTATCAAAAAGCGGGAAGGGTACGTCGGTGGTATTATCTGCCCCGGACTACCGCTCATGTTCTATTAGCTTGCTGAAAAAACCGCGCTTCTGCCGCACATTAGGCCGATCAAAACGACGCACGTCGTCGGGAAAAGCACCGAAGAAGCCATGCGCATCGGCGCGCACCTCGGCTATCTCGGTATGGTCAAAGAAATTCTGACGGAACTCAAAAAAGAATTGGGGAGAGGTACTAAAGTCTGCGCCACCGGCGGATTTGCTAAATGGATTTTTGAGGGTTGGGCACATCCGGTTCCGGTCGATCCGCAACTGACCCTTAAAGGCCTCGCACGTATCGCATTGCTCAATCCTGACAGCTGATTGAGAGAATTTCCTCATCGGGTGTATTCCCGGTGTGAATGTATGGAACTGTTCTGAACTCGCTCACCTGTTGCAG
>JBAYVX010000135.1:0-5278 GCA_041674365.1 Kiritimatiellales bacterium
CGATCGAACGGGCGGATTCGACTCCACGGGCCAGCTGCGGGTATATATTCAGCAACCCGGATAGACTCATGACAATCATACTGAACATGCTTTGATACAGAACGACATCGCCTACGGTGATCCAGCCCTTGCGGCAGAACCAGCTCATAACAATCAGACCCAGCACCATCGAAAGTTGAAATACAACAAATGTTGAGGAACTGAAAATCGCGTTGATCACATCAAGCCGCCGCCCGCGTTCGTTGACTACGCCAAACTGCTCCTCCATCCGGCTGGACGCCTCCGTTTCCAACCCGTGCGCCCGCACAACCGGAATCATATTGAGCATTTCCGTCACCTCGGCAGACATCCGCTCAATTTCCGAACGGAAGGCCGAGTTGCGTTCGCGCATGCACCGCATAAAGATCGAACGCAGCCCGATAATTAACGGCGCCAGCAGGACGAAAAAAACCAGCAGGTGCGGTTGGCGAATTGCCGTTACGATCACAGCGAAAAGGAACGATAGAACTGTGATCGTGCCGGCATCTCCAACCTGCATGCAAAACATCTGCACCTGCTCCACATCGCGCAACACCTTGGCCTGAAGACGCCCCGACTCGGTGCGATCGTGAAAAGCGATCGAAAGATGCTGAAGGCGGATCACCAGCGCACTGCGCAGTGTACGCTCCAGATCGCGCACCGCACCGCTCAGCATCGAAACATAAAGAGTATGTGTTGGAATGTTCTGAACAATCAGTAAAGCCACCGCGCCGAAATAAAACATCATCTGCGAAGCCGGAAAAGCCGCCGGATCGGCCAGCGTATTAATCACCCGGGCGATCAAAAAGGGAATCGCCCATACGGGAGAATGCTTTATAATCAAAACCAGCACGGTGCTGACGTAGAAATACCAGGGGCGGTTCAGCAAGCTGAACAGCGTCCGGAACGGCTGGTTGCTTTGATAAGAATATTCAAGCGGGCGAAGCGGTTGTTGCGAACACATTGTAAAACTCCTGAACAATCAGACCGAAAGATCCCCAACCCAGATGGACGATACTGTTCCATCCAACGCACACAAAAGCAACTCGCCGTCATCGCCGAATCCGACGAGAATTCCGCTGCGAACCGTGCCGCCGTCGCGCACCATGACGGATTTTCCAATGTTTGGAACTTTTGCCTCCCAGTTTTTCCGAACCTTGGAAAAACCGCCCTGCGCCCATTCGTCGAGCCGGATGGAAAGATGTATCAGCAGCTTTTTGAGCAGTTCATCCACGCTGTTGCGCTTTCCGGTTTCGATCAGAACCGACGTGGCAGGCTGATCAATGTGATCTGAGTTCTTCATGTTAACGTTCAAGCCAATACCGATAATCACGCCTCCAACCATTCCCTCGGAAAGAATGCCGCAGATTTTTTTACCTTTCACCAGCACATCGTTCGGCCATTTCAGTGAGGGCTTAAGACCTTCGGCTTCGAGCTGTTCGGCCACGGCAACGGCGGCGGCCATCGAAGCAGACGGCAAATGACGTGGATTGAAATTGCCTCGCAGTAAGAGAGAAAATGTCAGATTTTCGCCGGTCGCCGAAAGCCATTCACGATCAAGCCGCCCGCGGCCCTGCGCTTGCTCTCTTGCCGCAACTACCGTCCCTGACGGGACTTGCTTCTTCAGTCCAACCAGCTCCTTAAGAAAGGTGTTGGTGGAAGGAAGCCGTTCATACCACTGGATAGAGAAATTCACTGAATATTTTGTGCCTTTTAAACTGGAACCGGAAGCCTTGTTTACGTACAAAGCAGGCTAATTTTTTCAAAACCGAAAGACAAAGGAAAAACTATGGCAGAAGGATTTGTTTTAATGGTCGTGGGAATGTCCGTGGTATTTGCCTTCCTGGGGCTTCTGGTCGGTGCCATGAATCTCTGCGCGACGTTTTTCATCCGCTTTGCACACTGGTTCCCGGAAGCTCCGGCGAAAGCCGCGCAACCGGCTCAGAAAACAGACGACTGCACCGCCATCGCCGTAGCCATTGCCGCAATCAAAGCCCGCATCGGTTAACCAATTTTAAATTAAAGGAGACCCCGGATAATGAAACAAATCGAAACCATGATCACAGCCTTCCGCGATGGATTCCAGTCCGTGTACGGTGCCCGCGTATTCACCAATGACTTCCTGCCGGCTGTGGAAGCCACCAAAGCGGCAGGCATTACCCACTTCGAAGCAGGTGGCGGCGCACGTTTCCAGGCTCCGTTCTTCTATTGCAACGAAAACGCCTTCGACATGATGGACGCCTTCCGCCGGGTTGCCGGCCCGGATGCCAATCTGCAGACGCTCGCCCGCGGTGTCAATGTCGTCGCACTCGACTCGCAGTCCAGCGACATCATCAACCTGCACGCCAAGCTCTTCAAAAAGCACGGCATGACCACCATTCGCAACTTCGTCGCGCTCAACGACGTCAACAACCTGATCTACTCCGGACAGTGCATCCACGACGCCGGCCTCAACCACGAAGTCGTCGTCTCCATGATGGCCCTGCCCCCCGGCTGCGAAGGCGCGCACGATGCCGACTTCTACGAAAAGACCCTGCGCCAGATTCTTGACGCCGGTATTCCGTACAGCAGCGTCTGCTTCAAGGACGCGTCCGGAACCGCCACCCCGGCCACGGTCTATGAAACCATCAAGCGCGCGAAGAAAATGCTTCCGGACGGCACCAAAATCGTCTTTCACTCGCACGACACCGCCGGAACCTGCGTCGCCACCTACCTGGCCGCCATCAACGCCGGCGCCGATCAGGTTGACTGCTCCATGGCTCCCGCCTCCGGCGGAACCTGCCAGCCCGACGTCATCAGCGTATGGCACGCGTTGCGCGGCTCCGAATTCTGGCTGAATGTCGATATCGACAAAATGCGCGAAGCTGAAGAGGTCTTCAAAGAGTGCATGAAGGATTACTTCCTGCCGCCGGAAGCCAAAGAAGTTGAGCCGCTCATTCCCTTCTCGCCCATGCCCGGCGGCGCACTGACCGCCAACACGCAGATGATGCGCGACAACGGTATCATGAACCGCTATCCGGAAGTCATCAAAGCCATGGGTGAAGTCGTCCGCCTCGGAGGTTTCGGCACCTCCGTTACGCCGGTTTCGCAGTTCTACTTCCAGCAGGCCTTTAACAACGTCATGTTCGGTCCGTGGGCGAAAATCGCTGAAGGCTACGGAAAAATGGTTCTCGGCTACTTTGGCAAAACCCCGACCGCTCCGGATGCGGAAGTTGTGAAAATCGCCGCAGAACAGCTTAAGCTCGAGCCAACCACCAAGCCGGTACTCGAAATCAACGACGCCGATCCGAAAAAAGGCATCGAAGCCAGCAAAAAGATGCTTAGCGACGCCGGGATCACTGACCTGTCGGACGAAAACATTTTTATTGCCTCCGCCTGTGGACAAAAAGGGATCGACTTCCTGCTCGGCAAAGCCGTCGTCAACGGCGTACGTAAAAACGAGCCGAAGAAGGAAGCCGGCAAAAAAGACACGACCGGTGGATATACCGTCTCCGTCAACGGCAAAGCCTACGCGGTTGAAGTTAAAGGCGACAAAGCTGTCGTTAACGGTCAGTCCTACAACATAGCCGTTAAAGATGGCATCGAAACTTCCGCTCCCGCCGCAGAAAAAGCGGTCGGTCACGAGTCGGCCGACTCCAAACCGGTCAAGGCTCCGATGCCCGGCAAAGTAGTACGCATCCCTGTCAAAGCCGGCGAGCACGTCAGCGCGGGCGGCGTCATCCTCGTGATCGAAGCCATGAAGATGGAAGTCGAAATCAAAGCCTCTGCCGCCGGAACAATATCCTCCATTGCTGTCAATGTCGGCGATCAGGTAAGCGCCGGACAGGATGTCGCTTCCATCAACTAATGTTTTGAACGCCGGGAGTATCCGAAAATGAATATCATCGAATCGTTTAAAAGTCTGTGGACCGAAACCGGACTGGCGGGATTTCTCGCCGCGGGCGGCTGGGGCAATCTGGTTATGATTTTTGTCGGCCTGGTTCTGATCTGGCTGGCTATCAAAAAAGGGTTCGAACCGCTGCTGCTCATCCCCATCGGGTTCGGCGGTATTCTGGCCAACATTCCGTTCGCCGGAATCGCGCATGAAGGCGGCTTCCTTTACATCATCTATCACATGGGCATCGCCAGCGGACTCTTCCCGCTGCTGATCTTCCTCGGCGTCGGTGCCATGACGGACTTTGGTCCTCTCATCGCCAATCCGAAAACCGCTCTGCTCGGCGCAGCCGCCCAGCTCGGCATCTTCGCCACCTTGATCGGCGCTCTGCTGCTTTCAAAATATGTTCCCGCCATCGGATTCGACATCAAAGACGCCGCATCTATCGGCATCATCGGCGGAGCCGACGGGCCGACCGCCATCTTCCTGGCCAGTAAGCTTTCTCCCGATCTGCTCGGTTCGATCGCCGTTGCCGCCTACTCCTACATGGCGCTCGTCCCGATCATTCAGCCACCCATCATGCGACTGCTGACCACCCCGGAAGAACGTGCCATTGAAATGAAGCAGCTCCGCCATGTCTCCAAAGCCGAGAAAATCGTCTTCCCGATCATGGTGCTCGTCCTTTGTATTCTGCTGCTTCCGTCCGCCACTCCGCTGATCGGGATGCTCATGTTCGGTAACCTGCTCAAAGAATGCGGCGTTGTCGATCGCCTTTCCAATACCGCGCAGAACGAACTCATCAACATCGTCACCATTTTGCTCGGCCTCGCGGTCGGCTCCAAACTGGCGGCTGAAAAATTCCTCACCTTGGAAACGCTCGGCATCGTCCTGCTCGGACTCGGTGCATTCTGTATCGGCACTGCCGGCGGCGTCCTGCTCGCCAAGCTCATGAACAAGCTCTGCAAGGATCAGATCAACCCGCTCATTGGCTCCGCCGGGGTCTCCGCCGTACCGATGGCCGCACGCGTCTCCAACAAAGTCGGACTCGAAAGCAACCCGCACAACTTCCTGCTCATGCACGCCATGGGCCCGAACGTCGCCGGGGTACTCGGCTCCGCCGTCGCCGCCGGGGTGCTCCTCGCCCTCTGCCGGTAAACGATAACTCACCGATCCCGAAAAGAGCACCGTACTCCGGCGCTCTTTTTTTGTGATGATCCCGCAACATCGAAACCGTTGCAAATTCTGCACAGGGGGTTATTGTGACGACAAACAAAAGGAGCTGTAACCATGATTCCGGAAAAACTACTTGAGGTACTCAAAAAAGACGGAGTTGTTGCCATTGTCACGCAGGGCAAAGAAGACCCGCACATGGTCAACACATGGAAC
>JBAYVX010000136.1:0-5270 GCA_041674365.1 Kiritimatiellales bacterium
TGACCTATAAGCTGAACCGTATGCATTTTCTTGAAGCGGGTGTGGAGCATAGACAAACGGATCGCAATACCGGAACCAGTTGGTCGGAAAACAGAGTGGATATCGGTTGGCGCGTTGAGTTGAACTAAATCAGTCGCCTGCCGGAGTTTTCTAAATAGTATGGTGAGGCTTGCCGCCTCACCATCATCGTTTACCAGAGGGATGAATTATGAGCGAGAATCAAAAAAAAGAAGTGACACTGCATTTTTTGGATTATTGGCGGGTTATCCGGTCCCGCAAAGAGATTGCTCTGGCTGTTCTTTTTCTGGTGGTAATTACCGGAACCGCCTATACATTTACCTTGCCGAAAATTTACGCATCTCAGTCCCGCATTGAAGTCAATAATGACAGCGTCGATATCGATCCTTTTAATTCGTCAATGAGCGGAGCTCGCGGTTACGATCCCTATTTCCTTCGCACGCAGTTTGAAATTATTCAATCCAAGCCGATCCTGTATGAAGTGATCAACCGGCTTAATTTGCAGGAAGTTTGGGGAAAAAAGGGTGAAAAAATTCCGAAAGAAGTGGCTTATAAGATTCTCAGATCGAGTCTGGAGGTAAGCCAGTACCGGGATACAAGCCTGATCGCCTTGACCGCTCGGCGGCAAAATCCGAAAGAAGCTGCGCGTATTGCTAATGAACTGGCCGACGTTTACCGCGACGCCCGTCTGGATATGAAATATAAGGAAATGACCCGCGCAATGGACGCATTGGGCCGCGAGCTTGAAAAGCAGCAGGAAAAGGTAGATCTGGCTCAGCAGCATGTTGAACAGCTTCGTCAGGATCTCGATATTACGATTCTGCCGGGTTCGAGTACCGGACTTTCTGAAAACAGCGTTGAAAAGCTCCGTCTGCAGCAGCTGGAGGGCGACCGGATTAGTGCCCGTGTTGATATGCTGGTGGCGAAAGCCCGTTTTGAGCAATTGGAGTCTTTAGAGGGCGATGATTTGCTGACAGCATCCGCCTATATTTCACAGGATCCTTTTGTCGAGACAATGCGTACCCAGATTAAAGATTATGATGTGGCGCTGACCTCTCTGCTTGAAAACTATGGCCCTAACTACCCGGAAGTCAAACAGACACAGGCTGCCCGTGACGAACTGGTGCTGAAGTTGAAACGTGCTCTGGAAGGAGTCAAAAAGGGGACTCAGGCTCAGTACATTATTGCCAAATCCAAGTTTCAGGCATTGGAAGAAGAATTGCGGGGTGTCAAATCGAGCGATCAGGAAACGCAGCGGGATAAATTTGTTCCTTTTAACAAGGCGCAGCAGGAGCTTGATATTCAGCGATCCATCATGAATGCGCTTAAATCCCGCATTGCACAGGAAGGGATTACTCTTAAGGTTCCCCGTACTCCGGTCGAGATTGTCGATTCTGCCGAAGAATCAAGCCGTCCGGTCAGCCCGAATTTGATTCTCAATGTGTTGCTGAGTATTTTTATCGGTCTTGGATCCGGTGTTGGTCTGGCCTACTTCATTGAATATCTGGACACCTCCATTAAAACAGCTGATGACGTTGAACGCTGGATTGAACTGCCTGTGCTGGGGTTGATTCCTCAGAAAGTTCGTCCGTTGATTGAAGAAGGTCCCGACAGTGAACATGCTGAAGGCTATCGTGTATTGCGGACGAATATGGCGTTTGCAGATGCTGGCGGTCCCCGCAAAGGGGCCTTTGCGGTGCTGAGCGGCGGTGCCGGTGAAGGGAAATCCACAACCGCCTTTAATCTGGCTTATGTCTGTGCGCAGCAGGGGGAAAAAGTTCTGTTGGTGGATGCCGACTTGCGCCGCCCTGTGCAGCACACGATTCTCGGGGTGTCCAACCGGTTTGGTCTGACCAACGTGCTGTTGCGTGATGTTCCTGTTGAGGAAACGATCAAAACGACCAGTGTTCCGAATCTTCACTTCCTGCCGAGCGGACGTTTGCCTCGCACCTCTCTGGGTGTGCTGGATCCGAAGCGTATTAGTGAGCTGGTACACAGCCTGAAGATGAAATATGACATTATCGTTTTCGATACACCGCCGTTGGTGGGGATCAGTGATTCGGCGGTCATCGCCAAAGAAATGGACGGAGTGCTGTTGGTTGTGCAGTACCGTAAATATCCGCGTGATATGATTATCCGCGCCAAACAGATGCTGGATACGCTGGGTGTTGCGCAGGTTGGTGTGGTGCTGAATAACATCAATATTATGCGTGATGATTACTACTATTATTACCACTCGTATTATTCGAACTATTATTACCGGTCTCAGGAAGCCAATCCGATTGGCTCCAAGGATTCTCATGGCGCGGCCTAAAAGGAGTATGGATGAAGAAAAAAGGAATAATTTTTACCGTATTGACGATACTTGTTTTGGCTGGGTGTAGCAGCCGCCCTCCGATGATCGGAGGCGTACCGGGCGAAGAAGATTCATCTGTGGTTGGTCTTTATCAATTGCGTTCGCTGGATCCGATACAGATCAGCTTGCTGGGGATTCCTGAAGAGAAACAAATTGATACGGTCATTGATGAAAAAGGAAATCTTTCACTGCCCTATATCGATGAACCGGTGAAGGCCAGCGGACTGACGACTTCGGAGTTGGAACGTAAAATTCAGAAAATCTACACAGACGGGCAGATTTATCGGAACATCACGGTCAATGTGCTTACTTCGGCAAAAAGTTACTACATGGAAGGCGAAGTGAGTAGACCGCAGGAATATCCATTAACCCGGCGCATAACTCTGTTGCAGGCAATTGCTGCTGCCAGCGGTTATACCGACTTCGCGAACAAAAAAAATGTGACAATTACGCGCGACGGCCAGATTATCAAAGTAAACGCCAGAGATATCGAAAAGCATCCTGAGTGGGACATTCCTATCGAAGCAGGGGATCGGATTAACGTTCACCGATCCATGTTTTAAACAGTGGGATCTTAAAGCCGGCAGCAGCCGGCTTTTTTATTTCCGGAATGTCCGGATGGCGGGATCCAGTTGGAACCGGATATCTTTAATTTTCGGAACGCCTGAAACCGCCGCAAATTTCTTCAGTAAGGGCGCCTTGGGCAGGCGCCGGGATTCAGCCAGCCAGCCCGGGTGATCCGCATACAGGTATAGGATGCCTTTTTTCACATAGGCTGGGCGGACATGTTTTACCAGTTGTTCGCCGGCAATTACCGGCCACCGGTTCACGATGATTTCAGGCAACGACACAGCTTCCGTATCGTCTTTTTCAATTTTTAAAATTCCGTCCAGAATGTCGCGGATGTGTTTTTCCGGACGTTTCTCCGGTGGCGGGAAGCGGTTTTCAATACCGAAACGCTCCCTCGCCAACTCCCACTTCAACTGCCGGTTATTTGGTTGCTTCATGATGATCACTGTTTGCAAAAAAAATCTGAAACCAGCAAACTGTAACACATAAACAGGATGTAACGCACTTTGAATTCCATACAGGAAACTATATTTTCATTTTT
Organism: Kiritimatiellales bacterium; assembly: GCA_041674365.1. Classification (GTDB taxonomy): domain Bacteria; phylum Verrucomicrobiota; class Kiritimatiellia; order Kiritimatiellales; family Tichowtungiaceae; genus Tichowtungia. The sequence continues at coordinate 3,486 of JBAYVX010000136.1, forward strand.
TCTCATGGCAGTGCTTCTCGCACTATCAGCCTTTTTTTCCTGTTCGGAAACCGCTCTTTTTTCACTGACTCCGGAATCCACCCGCCGCCTTCGGGGGAACCGTCAGGTCGAAGAATTGCTGGTACTTTTCCGGAAAGATCCATCCGAACTCCTGAGCTCTATTCTGTTAGGAAATCTTTTTGTTAATGTTCTGTTTTTCTGTACGGGTGCCGTTGTGGTCGGGCGGTGGGCGGAGACCCGTGGTGACTGGCTCGAAGCGCTTGGCGGATTGCTGGTGCTGCTTTCCGTCATTTTCTTTGGCGAAATTATTCCAAAAGCGGTCGGGATAACGCTCGCGCCCGGTGTGCTTAAGCTGGCGGCGATTCCGCTTCGCTACTGGTTCGTCTTCACTCGGCCTCTTCGTTGGCTGATCCGTCGCCTGCTAAATCGGGTACATTTAGAAACCGATCGTCCTCCGGCAGGTGCGGATCTGACACCCGGCGAACTGAAAGAACTGCTGGATGCCGTCCGGCACGAGCCGGGCTTTGGTGCGCAGGAGAAAGAAATTCTGGAAGATATTGTTAACCTATCGGACACCCGGGTGCGCGAGATCATGACTCCCCGGGTGAATGTTCTCAGCAAACCGCTGCAAACCAGACGTGAAGTGTTGTTGCATGAGGCCGGTAAAAACGAGTACAGCGGTATATTAATCTATCGCGAAAACGATAACGATTTACTTGGTTATATTATCGCCGGAGAACTGTTTGCCGATCAGAGAAAGTCCCGTCCAATTGAGTCGTTTGTTCATCCATTGGTTTTTGTTCCGGAAACCAAACGGGTTGATGCGCTACTGCGCGAATTCATGCTGAACGGCTGGAAGCTCATTGCTGTAGTCGATGAATACGGTGGATTTGCCGGAATTGTCACTTTAGAGGATCTCTTTGCTGAAGTCGTCGGAGAGTTTGCACCGGAGGAGACGGAAGAAATAATAAAACTGGATGAAACAACTTATCGCCTGCACGGGCAGCTGTCCATTCGGGCCTGGAGGGAGCTGCTGGTTGGTATTCTTCCCGGTCAGGAAACCGGATCCCTTGCCTTTGACACGCTCGGTGGCTTTGTCATTTCTCTTTTAGGTCGCATACCTCGCCCGGGTGATACTGTCATGGTGCGCAACCTGCGTCTGACTGTTGAAACAATGCATCACAGCCGGGTTGAAACGGTGCTGTTGCATCTCAATCAGCGGGAGGACGTACAGTGAACTTGCCCATACAGATCCTGTTCATCCTGTTTATGATCGTGATCGCCGGTATTTACGGCGGCTGTGAAACCGGCGGGTATCTGCTCAATCGCATTCGGTTGCGTTCCCGCGTCCGCCGGATGGAGCACGCGGCGCTTCGGCTGCATAAAGTGCTGGCGGACGCCTATCTGTTTATTTTCACCGTATTAATCGGACACAATATTGCAGTCTATCTGGTTTCGCGCAGCGTAACGCAGCTATATTTAAACGCCGGATTTTCCGGCCCTGTCCACACGGTTTTGGGGTTTATACCCTGGAATGCCGAAACCGCTGCCACGCTCACGCTCATGCTGCCGCTTTTTATTTTCGCGGAGATCATCCCCAAAAACCTTTACCGCCGCCGCGCGGACACACTCATGTACGGCTCATCCCGTCTGCTGTTGTTTTCGTGGCGCATGTTCAGCCCGCTTACAGCCGCACTCAAAATTCTTTTTAATCTGCTCACCGGGGGCAGAGGCCGCAGCGAAGCGCTCAACGGGTTTTCCCTTTCTCTGCAAGGGCTGCGGGAA
>JBAYVX010000137.1:0-5269 GCA_041674365.1 Kiritimatiellales bacterium
AAATGCTGCCGTCACGGCCAGAATAACAAAAAGAAAAACCTTTTTCATTTTCATAAATGCCTCGTTTCCAAACATCAGTCTCTGCCAAAGGCTACGCCCTGACGTGTTGGAAGCTTTCTACCGGATTGTTGCCCTTGTTGCCACTCCCTACGGTCACTTCTTTTTGGGGAATACAAAAAGCACTTTCGGAATACCTCAGGTCCAGTCATTGCTTTTGAAATTCCAAAAGCCTCTCTCGCTTCGCTCGGATCCGAACCTTGGAACTTTTTTCCGAAATTTTTCCAAGGGTTGGAACTTTACGCAACGCCGGACGACTGTGGTAGATTATCCGCGCTATGAATGGACTTTTTCTGGATGCTTTGATCGACAGCGCGAAGATGATTCCCTTCCTGCTGGTAATTTATTTTGTAGTGGAATGGTTTGAGCGGAAGTTCGGTGGAACGCTCGAAAACCGGCTGAAAAAAACCGCCCAAGCCGGGCCGGTGATGGGTGCACTGTTCGGTTGCGTTCCGCAGTGCGGGTTTTCCGTCGTTGCCGCGTCGCTCTATTCGCGGCGGATCATCACTACCGGCACGCTGCTGGCCGTATTTCTTTCCACTTCGGACGAGGCGATTCCGGTTCTGTTGTCGAAACCGGATCAGGCCGGAACCGTAATCACACTGCTGGTTGTTAAGCTGCTGATCGGCCTGACGGCCGGAATCCTGATCGATCTTCTTCTGCGCCGCAAAAAACCCGCTGAACAGGATACCTCCGCACCATCGGTTGCGGCGCACGATGTGGGCTGCTGCAAACATCACGTTTCCGGAAAGGCAAATCCGTGGCAGTTGCTGGTGCATCCGCTGGTTCACACTGCGAAAATTTTTGTTTTCATCTTTGCCGTTACACTCGGTCTCAACGGGCTGATGGCATGGGTCGGCGCAGAAAATCTCGGACGCCTTCTGTTGCGGCACTCGCTGTTCCAGCCGTTTCTCGCTGCGCTGGTCGGGCTGATTCCAAACTGTGCCGCGTCGGTGGCAATTGCCGGACTGTTTCTGAAAGGCGGGCTGAGCTTCGGTTCAACGGTTTCCGGACTCTGCTGCAGCGGCGGGCTCGGCTTGCTGGTGCTGTTTAAAGAAAACCGTAATCTGAAAGATACGCTGCGGATCGTCGGCCTGTTGGTTTTAATCAGCACAGTTGCCGGGCTCGTTATTCAACGGCTCTACGGCTGATTTTTTCCAAGCATTGGAAAAAGACCTGAAAGCCGGCCCCACCGGTTCCAATGTTTGGAAATTTATTTTTCGGCAAGGGCTTCTTTGAGAATGGAAACCCCGCCGCTGGTGCCGATGCGCGTGGCACCGGCGTCGATCATCGCACAGGCGTCGGCATAGGTGCGTACACCGCCGGAGGCTTTAACACCGAGCCCGGCCGCTTTGACGGCGTCGGACATTAACTTGATGTCCGCGACCGTTGCGCCGCCGAATCCAATCCCGGTTGAAGTTTTGACGAAGTCGGCTTTCGCTTCGATGCAGAGGCGGCAGGCGCGTTCTTTTTCTTCCTGCGTAAGCAGTCCGGTTTCGAGAATGACTTTTAAAATAACGTTGTGCGCGTGGCAGGCTCCGGCCACACCGGCGATGTCGTGCATGACGATGACATCGTTTCGGTCTTTGAGCGCACCGATGTTAATAACCATATCGACCTCCTGCGCACCGGCGGAAAGTACGCTGCACGCCTCCGTCACTTTGTCGGGACTGCGCGAAGCTCCGAGCGGAAATCCGATGACGGAACAGGTTTTCACGCCCGATCCTTTAAGCAGAGTGTGCACCTGAGAAATATAAAACGGATTGACACAAACAGCGGCGAAATGATTTTCGCGTGCTTCGCGGCAAAGCTGGTTAATCTGCCCTAAGGTAGCATCCGGCTTTAGCAGGGTGTGGTCGATCATACCTGCAATTTGTCGAGCCGTTGGCTTTTTCATGAAGCCTCCTGTTTCTTATTCCGCGGATTGGTGCAGCAGGTCTTTGAATCCGCCTTCTTTTAAGAGCGATTCCTGCCAGGCGGAGGCCAGGCGTTGGGCGCGGCTGCGGGAAAGCCCTTCGATCAGCTCCTGCCGAACCGCGGGAAGGCCTTCGGCTATATCGGTGGCTTTGCGTGAAGTTACACAGGCTAAAAGCACGCCTTCTTTGACCGGCGCCGGTTCGCAAAGTTTACCTTGCTGAACATTAAGGCAAAGGCTTGGAAGCGTGTCGGCGTATTGGTCTTTCAGCTCGGTTGTGACATCAAATTCGGGTGTGGTGTGCACATCGAGTCCGAAAGATTCGACCGCTGTTTTAAAGTCAGCTCCGGCGCTCATGGCTTTCGCCACAGCCTGTTCAATTTCCATGGCGCGTTCAGCAAGTGCTTTGGTTACGGCCTGCTCGCGGGCCGCTTTCATCACGTCGCTTTCAGCGGCGTCGAAGGTGGGAATAAAGGAAGGATACTTCTGTTCCAGCGACAGAACATAGACGCTGTCTTTGCCAATCACCGCATCGCTGAAGGAGCTGTAGGAGTCGTTTTCCAGACCGAAGGCCGCCTGCCGGAAGGGAGCGGTTGCATCGATTCCTTTAAGTTCATCTTTCACCCCGAATGCGGGCAGGGTTTTAATTTTGAGGCCGTCCTTTGCGGCGGCTCCGGCGAAGTCGGGCTGAGCCCCCTCCGCTTTCGGCGCGACATCCACGACAAATTCCGTGGCTTTTTCAGCCGCCAGCTTGCGGGCGGCCGCCAATTTGAGCTGCGCGGTGATTTCGCCTTCGACCTTCTCAAACGACTTGTATTCCACGGTCGCATTTTCGTTGGTGGTTTCGATGCGGTAGTTTTCGATATTCTTGTTGTAAACCTGCAAAGCCGCATCTTCGGGAAGCTTGACCTGCGCCAGAAAGTTGCTCACCGGAAACTCCACATAGGAAACGCGGACTTTAGCCGGCATACGAAACGCTTCGGGATTTTCAGCAAAGAGCGCCTGCGCCGCTTCTTTGGAAACGGTAACCGCTTTTTCAACCTGCGTACGTGGAACCACAATGTAGTCGAGTACAACGCGGTCTGTATAAAAATGGTACGCCTTTTCCAGTTCATATGGCGAAATCAGGGCCGCCTGTACCGGGCGAACCATCAGTTTATAAATCGTAATCTGTTCGCGGAAAAGTTCTTCCGCCTGCGAGGATGTAAGACCCAGCTGTTGTAAAATTGATTTGTAGATATTGATATCAAACGCGCCGTTTTCTGAGTGGAAAAGCGGCATCGCCTGCATCTGCTGCACCACTTCTTTGTCTGCCACAAGGATTTTTTCAGCCTGCGCCGTGCGCAGCACAGCCACGCGCCGCCACGCCTCTTCGCGAAGCACCGCAGTCAGTTCATCGGTCAGCGGAATCATCCTGCCCGATGAAAGAATATACCAGATATAGGTATTGTGATAGGCGCGGCGGTACTCATCCTGAGATATCTTCTTGCCGAATAGTTCCCCGGCGCTTTTTTCTGTTGGCTGTCGCGCCCCGGAGCGCATGGTTGGGGTGAAAAACCCGACGAAAGAGATCACGATGACACCCAGAATAATATACCAGAGAACTTTAGACTGAATCATTTTATGAAAGCGTGTAATCAACATAGCCATAGCAGACCCCTTATTGCAGTAAAAACAGAGGCACAGCATAGCTGTGCCCTTCCCCACGGTCAACGGGAAAGCCGCAAACTCAGGTTTTCCGCAAACGGGCGATAAACATTCCGTCGCCGGGTCCTTCCCACGGCCAGATTTGAACCGATCCGTCCACCGGTTCGCCGGTCAACGGGTGAATGAACGGCTCCGGTGAAAATTGCGGGTGTTCTGACAGGAAGCGGCTCAACACCCCGGTGGTTTCTTCGCGGGTGAAGGTACAAACCGCATAAACCAGCAGACCGCCGGACTTCACACATTGTGCAGCGTTGTTGAGCATTTTCACCTGCAGGTTGCGCTTCTGCGCCGGATCGCCCGCTTCCGCACGCCAGCGGGCGTCGGGATTGCGGCTCCACGTTCCCCACCCGGAACACGGCGCATCGACCAGTACACCGTCGAACTCTTTGGTGAACGGGTTGTCTTTCGCCAAATCGTGAAGTTGCATCCGGACATTGGAAATTCCGCCGGACCGCGCGCGCTTTTTGCACTCGTGCAGAGCCTCTGCCCGGATATCTGTCGCCAGAATTTTTCCGTTGTGTCCAATCAGATCGGCCATTTGCACCGTTTTACCGCCCGCGCCCGCACAGGCATCCCACCAGTCGGAGCCTGATTCCGGCGCGGCAATCATCGCGACCGCCTGCGAAGCAACATCCTGCACTTCAAACTGTCCGCTGTGTCCAATCTTACCAAGCGAGGTTCCTCCTTCAATCGACACAATACCGGAAACACGGGCGTGCTCCTTATAGGGAATATTCGCCTCGGTCAGTGTCTGTTTGAACGCTTCATCGCGCAGACGAAGCCAGGTCGGCGGACGCATTTGAAGTGTTTCGTAGAATAAATCCTCGCCGCCCTCCGGGAAATCGACGGAGTTTCCAAACATTGGAAAAACGAGCGCACTTTTTTCCAAACCTTGGAAACATGGAAACCACGCCGAAAGCGCGGCGAGTTTTCCGTTGAGGGTTTTGCCGCCGAGCGGTTCCCATCCGGGCTTCGCGGCGGTCTGTAGTGCGGCGTGCAGATCGGTGCGGTCGAGCAGCCAGCTGAGCGCGGCGGCTTCGATCGGCTTCAGGTTGAGAGGACGGATCCAGCCCAGCCAGCGGAAATACGAAAAGAAACATTCGGAGAGAAGCCGGCGGTCTCGCGAGCCGAGTTCGCGTCGGTTTTTGAAAAAGCGCAGCAGGACGCGGTCGGCCGGATGGCGGTGCTCAAGAACGTGCGGCGTCATGGTTTCAAGAACCTCAGCCGCCAAACGGGTTTGCTGATTAATAATTTTTTCGTTTAGCGTTTTCATGGAATTCCCCAAAGATTTTTGTTTTTTTGTTCTGAAAGTTGGACATAATCCGTGCCCCAACCAGCGGGATGGAAGAGTGCAGGCAAAAGCGGACGAAAGGCAACTGTTATGGCAAAAGAACTCGGATTCGTGATGATCACTCCGTATTCGCTGCGTAAATCGCGTACCGGCGGAATTATCGGGAGGTTCAGCCGTATTGAGGGCCTTGAGTTTGTCGCCTCACGCATGTTCGGCCCGAGTCAGAAGCTGGTTGACCGTTTTGCGGAACAGCTTCGCACAATGCCGGATATTGCCGCAGACCGCCGCGATCTGCTTGC
>JBAYVX010000138.1:0-5201 GCA_041674365.1 Kiritimatiellales bacterium
AATAAAGCGGCCCCGCAGGGTCGCTGTGTTCAGATTTTCCGGGCATTGGAAAAATTCAGTCCGGCTTTTCCAGGGGTTGGAAATTTCAGATAAACTTTTTCCAATGGGACGGAAAAAATTAGAAATCCGGCCTCACCGGTTCCAATTATTGGAAACTCAGGCGTCTTTTTTTTCTGCGTTGTCTTTGTCTTCGGGTTCGGCTGGCTCCGCCGGTTTTTCAATTTTCTTTTCCGGGGCGCTTTCGGTCTGACCACGTTTGAATTCGTTCAGACTCTTGCCGAGCGAGCGGGCCAGTTCAGGCAGTTTTTTGCTGCCAAACAACAGCAGAATAACAAAAATAATCAGCAGAATTTCAGGGATGCCGGACATGCCGGGGATCAGGGCGAGCGTATTCATTCGTCAGTTCCTTTCTTCGCTTTTTGTGCGCCGCGTTGAGTCAGGCGCAGGATCAGAATGCACAATTCATATAATAGATAGAGCGGAATAGCCATTTGTAATTGCGTGATCACGTCCGGCGGGGTCAGCACCATAGCGATGATCAGAATGCCGACGATCACATGCCGGCGGTATTTGCAGAGCTGAGCGACGGAGACAATGCCCATGCGTCCGAGCATCAGCAGAATCAACGGCAGTTCAAAGGCCAGCCCGAAGCCGATCAGCAGGTGCATGACGAACCCGAGGTATGCGTCAATTTTCCAGTTGGCGGTGGTGCCAAGATAATCATTGAAATAAAACATAACCTTCACGGCAACCGGCAGGGTGATCATATAGCACATTGCCACCCCGACCGCGAAAAGCACCGCGCCGGCCAGTCCGCCATAGACGAGCATTTTCTGCTCCTTCGGCTTCAGCCCCGGAATCACAAACTGCGCGATGAAATAGATCATCAAAGGCAGGCTCAGCAGAACACCGGTCGCGAACACCACCTTCACCACCTGCAGAAAGCCTTCAACCGGCGAAATGGTGATCAGTTCAAAGGTATAATGATTCTGTGCGGCCACCTGCAGGAGCGGCGCCTGCATCCAGTTGAGCAGCGGTTTGGCCAGCGGGATGCAGACGACGGTGGCAACGACTAGTGTCAGAATGCAGCGGATCAGCATAGTGCGGAACTCTTCCAGATGTTCCAGAAAAGGAAGCTCCTTATCGCGTTCGATAAAGCGCGGCTTCAGTTTATTAAACAGATTCTTCATGCTTTTCAGTCTTATCGGCAGGAGCATTTTCCGGCGCAGGATCAGGAGACCCCTCTTCGGCATCATACACGGTCGTATCTTTTGACTCTTCTGTTTGGTTCCAGTGAAGATCCCCGTACATCAGCTTATAGCGAAAATCTGCGGCGCCGCGCTGCAATTTGTTCAGGGAGTTCTGTATGTCACGCAGAATCCGCGGGGCATCTTTGGCACCGAACAGAAGAATCAGCACCAGCAGAATCAGCAGCAGCTCTCCGCCGCCGGGGGAAATAAACGCTGTAATGGAATAAAGCATACTTAGATACCCAGACCGCTGAGAGCATTCAGTACATTATTAATCAGTGCGGTCAAATCCGGATGACGAACCTCAAAGATTCTGGAGGCCTTTCTCAACTCTTCGACGACCGGCAGGTGTTCGCCGGACTCGATCGCCTGGATGGTTTTTTCCTGCAAGACCCGCAATTCCGGGTTTTCCGGGCCAAGTCGCCGGAGTTCTTCATGCAGTTCTTCAAACGCCCGCCTCAGCTTATCGTTCATAACCAGCCTCCATTCCGTGAAAAATCATAGGCTTTTTCCAAACCTTGGAAACCTTTTTTACAAGTCCGAATTACGATAGCTCCGCGGGGTTTGTCCGGTCTTTTCTTTAAAGGTCAGGCTGAACGCTTGGGGGGACGCGAATCCGGCTTCTTCAGCAACATCAGTAATTGAGAAGGAGGTGTTGCCTAGTAAAGCCATCGCCCGGTTGATCCGGCAGTTCTGAATATAGCTTCCAACCGGTATACCTGCTGTTTTCTTAAAGCGGGCAGGCAAGGAGGATTTTGCCAAGATCTGATTCGCACCGGACTGGGGGGGGCGAGAAACAGGCTTCGCGCGTAGCGACGGATAATTCCCGCACGAAATAACGAAGAAGTTCAAATTATTTATGAGCAAAATAATTGGGAGAAGGAAAAGTGAATCGCCGCAAAAGAGCGCAGAAAACGCAAAGCTTCCAGCCATTGGAAGAACAAAAATCAGCAGGTTCTAAGATTCATTGGCTGACCCCTTCGTGACCCCTTCGTCTTCGTTTGGCTGACCCCTTCGTCGTCTTACTTGTTTAATGATGCCCAAATCAAGAAGGCTTGAAGAAGCCCAACAAATACAAGGGCTGCCGTAAGTCTGTTGAGTTGCCTTTGGCGTTTTGCATTATCCGCATGCCTTTGCTCGTCAATTTCACAGGCGTTGAGTGTAGCCATGGCTTTTGGTGTAATTCGATAGCATATCCCTTGGCCGGTAGTCTTCAGTTCTCCTGTTTCAACAAACGAGTCCAAGAGTAAGCGCATGATCTCTTTCTGCTGATCATATTGAGGGTGGCAAAGACAATTAATTGTATATAAGGACTGCATAACTCCTAAGACATGAACGTCTTTATCTTTAGAGGATATGTGATGGTCTATTAGAAAGCGCAACAGATCTATGCGGCTTTTTGTTACCAAATTTTTTTGGTTGAAGATAAATCGTTGTGTGCCGTGAATAAGGCGGTAGATATCGGCCTTAAATTTTTCATAACCGGTGAGGCCACTGATTACATAATCATAAAGGCCGTTGTATTTGATGGTGTGTGATCCGTAATAGTGACGAATTTTAATTTGAGATGGATGCACATCCTTAATATCAATCTCATGTGCCTCAAGATATTGATTGCCGTTCCATTTGCGGCCTATGAGCATCGGTAATACAAGTGCGTCCACGAGGAGAAGTGGGCTTCCGTCGGGGCCATCTACACGGATAGAGAAGCAATTAACTTCTTTGACGGATTTGCCCATATTGATCATATCGGGGCAACGTTTTTTGAAGAGAGGCGATAATATCCAGAAAACGAATGAGGGCTTCATTAGCGTCATTTTATTCGACTCCGTGTTTTCAGTGTATTCCGTGGCGAATTATTTTTCCAATTCTTGTCCATTCGTGGGCAGTTCTTAGTGAGCCTCGAGCCAGTTCTTTCCAACGCCGCAGTCGACGACGACGGGGACGCTCAACGGCAGAGCCTCGCTCATTAACTTCCGAATTTCTTCGATGAGGTGGTGCTCATCTTTGTGGAGGTCGAAGACGAGTTCGTCGTGGACCTGCAGCAGCAGTTTGGTTTTGGCATTTTTCTGTTTGAGCATTTCCAATATTCGGATCATGGCGATTTTGATCATGTCGGCGGCGGAGCCCTGGATGGGCGCGTTGATGGCGTAGCGCTCGGCGGCGGCGCGAACGGTTCCGTTGGCGGTGTTGATGTCGCGGATGTGGCGGCGGCGTCCGGCGATGGTTTCAACATAGCCTTTGTCCTGCGCTTTTTTGATGATGCCGTCCATGCAGGCTTTAACGGCCGGGTATTGCGCGAAGTAGGTGTCGATGATTTCGGCGGCTTCTTTGCGCGGGATGCGCAGACGCTGGGCGAGGCCGAAGGCGGAGATGCCGTAGATGATGCCGAAGTTGACCATTTTGGCGCGTCGGCGCTGCTCTTTGGTGACGTCGCCGGTTGCCACGCCGAAGACGCGCGCGGCGGTGGCGGTGTGAATGTCTTCGCCGCTGACGAAGGCGGCTTTCATATGTTTATCGCCGCTGAGGTGCGCCATGATGCGCAGTTCAATTTGTGAATAGTCGGCGGCGAGCAGCGTGAAGTCATCGGAACGTGCGACGAAGGCGCGGCGGATTTCCTGTCCCTGTTCGGTGCGGACGGGAATGTTTTGAATGTTCGGGTCGCTGGAAGCGAGGCGTCCGGTGGTGGTGACGGCCTGACTGAACGAGGTGTGGATGCAGCCGGTTTTTTTGGAAATGTATCCGGGCAGGGCGTCGACGTAGGTGCTTTTGAGTTTGGTCGCTTCGCGGTAGTCGAGGATGGCGCCGATAATTTCGTGATCGCCCGCGAGTTTCTGAAGTTCTTCCTCGTTGGTGCTGTATTGCCCGGTTTTGGTTTTCTTCGGTTTATCGACGAGCTTCATTTCGTCGAAGAGCACTTCGCCGAGCTGCTTGGGGGAGTTGAGGTTAAATTCGTGTCCGGCCAGTTCATAGACCTTCTTTTCGTATCCGGCGATGTCGGCGGCGAGGCGTCCGGAAATTTCTTCGAGCGCGGCGGTGTCGAGCGCGATGCCGTTGGCTTCCATTTCGACCAGCACGGGAATGAGCGGGCATTCGATGGTGTCGAAGACGTTGGTGAGTTTCCGTTTTTCGAGCTGCGGCTCCAGAATTTTACGGAGCTGGAGGGTGACGTCGGCATCTTCGCAGGCGTAATCGCTGACCTTCTCGACCAGCACATCCATCATGGAGAGCTGGTCGTTTTTCTTTTCGCCAATTAGAGCCGTAATGGGCACAGGTGCATAATTTAAATGAGAACCGGCGAGCCGGTCGAGTCCGTGGCGCTGATCGGGATCAAGCAGGTAATGGGCGAGCATGGTGTCGAAGAGTTTACCTTTTACCTCGACGCCCGCTTCGCGCAGCATGGCGATGTCGAACTTGAGGTTGTGACCGGCCTTCTCGATTTTTTCGTCCGCGAACAGCGGCGCGAAAGGTTCGAGTGCTTTTTTGAGTTCGGCATCATTCGGCGGCAGTGTGACGTACCATGCTTCGTGCGGTTTGATGGAAAACGACATTCCGACCAGCTTATCGGCGCGCGGATCGAGTCCGGTGGTTTCGGTATCAAAGCAGCATGATGCTGCACCCATTAATTTTTCAACCAACTGAAGACGCTCTTCGAGCGTTTTAACCAAATGGTAGGTGTGTTTGACGTCGTCGATGGTTTTATAAATCGGAGCCGCCGTCTCTGCGGGTGCGGCAGGTGCTTTTTCGGCGGCGAAGGCGAAGAGGTCTCCTTGCCCAGCGCCGGGTGAGGACACCCGGCCTACAGGAGCGGAAGGAGCCGGAGCTTTGCCGAAGAGCCGTTTGGAGAAAGAAGAAAATTCAAATTCAGAAAAGAGAGCGGCGAGCTTTTCTTCGTCGGATTTTCCGCGGTGCAGTCCGTCCGGATCATATTCAAGCGGCGAGTCGGTTTTG
>JBAYVX010000139.1:0-5200 GCA_041674365.1 Kiritimatiellales bacterium
GTCTTTGAATTCCTCAATCCCTTCGGGCGCAAAGACGAGGTTGTTTTTGCGCAGTTTACGAAGGCCTTTGAGAATAGCTGCGGCGTAGTCGCTGACCGATTCGTATTCGTCGGCCATACGCATCTGGCGGCGGGCTTTTTCCATGATGTCGTGCGGCACCTGTCCGCTGATCAGTTCGCCAAGGAACACCATGACTTCTTTCTGGACGTTATCCAGAATGCTCTCACGGTGGAAAATTTTCTTTTCAATTTCCTCATCCGGCTTTTCGCTGTTGAGCACGGCGGCCAGCTTTTCGAGCATCAGTTCGACACTTTCACCCATGAACAGAATCTGTTTTTGCGACTGCACCACGCTTAATGCCGGGGTATCGAGCATGCGGACATCAAGATAGGTGAGGTGCGGTACTTCGACTCCGCCTTTTTCCGGAACGAGTTTGGTAACCAGTTTTGCCAGCAGTCCTACAAACGGCAGGAAGATCAGTGTATTGGTGACATTGAATCCCGTGTGTACCAGAGCAATGGCCGCCATAATGTGGGGATAGGACGGGTCGCCGTTATCCTGCGGGATCATCAGGTTCGGATCATGTCCGAGAATTTTTGTAATCAGCGGAAAATAGAACGGAATCGCGATGGCTGTGATCCAGGCTACGCCAAGCACGTTAAACACGATGTGGGCGTAAGCGGCCCGTTTGGCGTTGGTGTTGGTTCCAATGGATGCCAGCAAGGCGGTGATGGTGGTGCCGATGTTTTCGCCCATCACCAGCGAACCGGCAGTGGCGAAGTCAATCATGCCGGTGCTGGCCAGCCCCATGGTGATCCCCAGCATGGCGGAGGAGGATTGTACGATCATGGTGAGAATACAGCCGACAGCCACGCATTTCAGCACGCCGAAATAGGATGTGGCTTCCACGGAGTGCAGCCATTGCAGGAATTCAGGTACCGTGCGCAACGGTTTGAATCCGTTGCTCATCAGTTCGAGTCCGAAGAAAATCATCCCGATTCCCATCAGCGCCATACCGGTGTAACGCACCCGCTCGTTCTTGGAGAAGAGAAACAGAAAGGCGGAGATGCCGAGCAGGGGCAGGCCGTATTTGCCAACTTTGAGCGTCAGAATCCAGCCGGTGATCGTGGTGCCGATATTCGCACCGAAAATCACTCCGATGGCCTGGGTGAGGGTCATCATAGCGCTGTTGACCAGTCCGACCACCATCACGGTGGTAATAGAGCTGGACTGAATAATACAAGTAACAGTCAGACCAACAATGACTGCTGTAAACCGGTTGTCGGTCACGGCGGTTATAATCTTGCGCAGCCGTTCTCCGGAAACCGCCTGCAAACCTTCGGACATGTATTTCATGCCGAGCAGGAAAATACCCAGTCCGCCAAGAACTTCGAAAATTACCGTCCAAATCAGTTCTGCGTTCACGCTGTAGTCTCCGGTGGGTTTGAAGTTTAAAACGGGCGAACTTTATCGGTCGCGTCTCCATTAGTCAATTTCTAGCGCCCCGTTAACAAAAAACTAACAATCGACCCATAGAGTGCGTGCAGTTTTTTAACAGAGGGTGACCGGAGAGGTTCCGGTGCCGATCAACAGAAGGCCGTAGCAGGAACAGGAAATCCGGCGGCAGGAAACTCGAACAAGGAGAATACGAAGTGAATAAAGTACGAAGAATAATTCTGGCGGCGCTGTTTATGACAGCATCCGGTGTGCGGGCTCAAGGTTCCGAGGAGCTGGCCGCACTTCAGAAGCAGCTCAACGAACTGTCTGCCAAGATTGCGCAGATGGAGTCGGCGAATGCCGAAAAAATCGCGAAGATCGAAGCGGATGCATCAAAAAATAAAATTCCAGCCTGGGTGAACGACACAAAATTCAAAGGCGACTTCCGCTATCGCTATGAAAACATTGACAAGGCCAATGCCAATTACAAAGACCGTCAGCGTGTCCGACTGCGTGTCGGAGCCTACGGCAAGGTGAATGACTATGTGGATTACGGGGTTCGTCTTGCAACCGGAGGTGCCAGCGCCACTTCTGCTAATCAGGATGTCGATGGCGGCACTAAAAAAGAATTCATGCTCGATCAGTATTATGTCGATCTCCATCCCCAAATGCTTCAAGGCGCCCACCTGATCATGGGCAAAATGCCCCAGCCGTGGGAAGGCCGCACCGGTTTGATTTGGGACAGTGACCTCAATCCGGAAGGGGTTGCTATGAAGTATAAAAATACTTATAGCAACGGCGTGACATTGATTGCCAATGCCGGAAGCTTTGTTCTGAAAGAAGATAAAAGCGACGATTTGCAACTCTGGGCCGGTCAACTTGTTGGTGAAACGAAAGTCGGCGATGCAAAAGTCATCTTGGGTGTCAGTGATTTTTATTATCAGCGTGCTGATTCACAAGGTGCTGGTGCAGGGTTAACAACCGGTGCGAACACACCCGGAACCGATTTCCATCTTGTGGAAGGGTTCGGCTCTGTCGGCACCAAAGTTGGCGATCTCCCTGTCACCTTCAACGGGCAGTATGTGGTTAATGTTGCCGCCGCCAGCAGCGACGATACGGCCTACCTCTTTGGATTTTCCGTTGGCAAAGCCAAAAACAAGGGTGACTGGGAAGCGGGTTATAACTACCGCGACACCGGCGCAGACGCGGTTCCGGACGGCTTCAACGACTCCGACTTTGCCTATGGCACAACCGCATCACATGGACATTCCTTCTGGGCCAAGTATCAGTTGGCCAAAAACCTTCAGGCCGGGGCAACCTACCTGATGGCGGTCAACAACGCAGGTCAGGACGTCAATACGATGCAGCTCGACCTTAACTTCAAATTTTAAGCTTCCTGTCCAAAGCCTCTGGTCCGCGAAAGCGGATCGCAACCCCCGCAGGCCGCCGGCATCCCCGACGGTCTGTATTTTTTCCAAACATTGGAACTTAACGGAAGCGGCAAAATCAGCGCGCCGCTTGCTGCATGAAAAAATTGGTTTTCTTTTCGTAACCGATGGTGGTGCTTTCGTTGTGGCCGGGATAGACGGTGACGTCATCGGGCAGAGCGGCCAGCTTTTTGAGCGAGGCCGCGAGGACGCGTCCGTCGCCGCCGGGCAGGTCGGTGCGTCCGCAGGTTCCTTTGAAAAGAGTATCGCCGGTAAAAATGACTTTTTCTTCTTCGAAGTAATAGCAAACACCGCCGCGCGTGTGACCGGGAGTTTCCAATGTCTGGAACCGGTATAGGCCGGTTTTCAGATTTTTTTCCGAACCTTGGAACTTTTCGGACAGAATTTTCCAATGATTGGAAACTTCAGGGTGAAGAAATTCGGCGGCGGGTTTTTCGGGAACGGGATAGTAGGGCAGAATCTGGTTCTGCGGCCCGAAGGCCCATTTGTAGTCTTCGGTGTGGATGACGACGGGCGCAGGATGCTTGCGATGGAGTTCGGCGAGGGCGTTGAGATGATCGGCGTGACCGTGCGTTAAGAGATAGGCAGAAATGGTGAGGTTGTTTTCGCTTAGGATCTTTTCAATGTTCGCGGCATCGTAGCCGGGATCAATCACAAAGGTTTGTTTTTGATCGTTCCAGACGATAGCGCAGTTCACTTCAAAGGGGCCGACAGAAAGGGTTTTGATATTCATGCGCGCCAAGGTAGTCAATGAGGGCTTGGCTGAAAAGCTGGAACGACAAAAATGTTGTAATTTTCACGAAAATTTCATGGTTGGAAGGTTTGACATGATGAGCACATTCCTCCACTTTATGCGGAATTTTAACCGGATTTGAGAACCCTTAACCTAACAGAGGAGGACGCCAATGAGCGCACCGACTAAGAACAAAAAGCTGCTCGACTGGGTAGCTGAGATCAAAACGATGTGTACACCGGACCAAGTGGTTTGGTGCAACGGATCGACTGAAGAGTACGACCGTCTGATGGCCGAAATGGTTGCCAGCGGAATGGCGATCAAGCTGAACGAACAGAAACGCCCGAACAGCTTCGCGTTCAACTCAGACCCGTCCGACGTGGCTCGCGTTGAAAACCGCACGTACATTGCTTCCGTAAAGAAAGAAGATGCCGGTCCGACCAACAACTGGATTGATCCGATTGAACTCAAGAAGACAATGGTTGCATTGTACAACGGCTGCATGAAGGGCCGCACGATGTACGTCATCCCGTTCTCCATGGGTCCGATCGGTTCCCCGATCTCTAAAAATGCCATTGAAATTACCGATTCTCCTTACGTTGTGTGCAATATGCACATCATGACTCGCGTCAGCCCGGAAGTTCTTCGGCTGATCGAAAAAGAAGATGACTTTATTCCCTGTCTGCACTCCGTCGGCGCGCCGCTCGAGCCTGGTCAGAAAGATGTTCGCTGGCCCTGCGCTCCGATTGAAAAGAAATACATTGCCCACTTCACGGACGAAAACCTGATCTGGTCCTTTGGTTCCGGTTACGGCGGCAACGCGCTGCTCGGCAAAAAATGTCTGGCCCTGCGTATTGCGTCTAACATGGCTCGTCACGAAGGCTGGATGGCTGAGCACATGCTCATCCTCCGTTTTACCAATCCGGAAGGCCGGAAGTTCCATATCGCTGCGGCGTTCCCGTCGGCTTGCGGAAAAACCAACCTCGCCATGCTTCAGTCCCGAGTTCCGGGCTGGAAAGTTGAAACCATCGGCGACGATATCGCCTGGATGAAGCCGGGCGCTGACGGCCGTCTCTATGCGATCAATCCGGAAGCCGGATTCTTCGGCGTGGCTCCGGGAACCGCTGAATACTCCAACCCGATGGCACTCGCCAGCTGTGCGAAAGACACCATTTTTACCAACGTTGTTGTCACGGAGGATAAAGATGTTTGGTGGGAAGACATGGGCGTTGAATGCGCTGGCGGAACGGACTGGTTGAACCGTCCCTGGAAGCCGGGAATGGTTGACGCCGATGGCAAGAAGATCAAAGGCGCTCACCCGAACAGCCGCTTCACGGCCCGTGCAGCCAACTGCCCGGTCATCTGCGAAGACTGGGAAAACCCGGACGGTGTGCCGATCGACATCTTCGTATTCGGCGGACGCCGCACAACGACGATGCCGCTGGTTCACGAAGCCTTCGACTTCAATCAGGGTGTCTATATGGGCGCAACGGCTGCTTCCGAACCGACTGCCGCAGCGCTGGACGTTAAGCAGTCGCTCCGTTTTGATCCCTTCGCCATGACCCCGTTCATCGGTTACCAC
>JBAYVX010000140.1:0-5183 GCA_041674365.1 Kiritimatiellales bacterium
AGGGTGGAGAGGACAAGGTGGCCCGTCAGCGCCGCGCGGATGGCGATGTCGGCTGTTTCGCGGTCGCGGATTTCACCGACCATGATGACGTCGGGGTCCTGACGCAGAAAGGTGCGCAAGGCGTGGGCAAAGGTGAGTCCGATTTCGGGTTTCATCTGTACCTGATTGACACCAGCCATTTCGTATTCAATCGGGTCTTCGGCGGACATGATACGGATGTCGACCGAATTGATGGTGTGAAGCCAGGCGTAGAGCGAGGTGGATTTCCCGGAACCGGTCGGACCGGTGCAGAGCAGAATGCCGTGAGGACGGGTGATCATGCGCTTAAGTGTTTTTTCGTCCTCCGAGTTTAAGCCGAGTTGATCCATGCCGATCATGCCGCTGCCGCGCAGAAGCAGACGAAGACTGACGCTTTCACCATAAACCGTCGGCATCGTGGAAACACGAACGTCGATTTCTTCGCCCTGAATGCGCAGACTGATTCGTCCGTCTTGCGGAAGACGCTTTTCGGCAATGTCCATGTTGGCCATAACCTTGATGCGCGAAATGATGGAAGACTGAAAGCGTTTGAGCGTGGCGGGAACAGGGGTCTGAATCAAAACCCCGTCGATGCGGTAGCGAATGCGCAGATCCACTTCCAGCGGTTCAATGTGAATATCCGTGGCACGGTTCTGGTGCGCCTCCCAAATGATCTGGTTGACGAATTTGACGACGGAAGCTTCCTGATCGAGGTCGCTAAGATCCTGTTTGAACAGGCCTTCTTCGTCGAGGGTGATGCGGTCGTCGTCCTGCATCATACGGTCGAGCGTTTCGGCTCCGACGCCGTAGAGACGTTTGGCGGCGGCGGCAATATCTAACGACGGACTGAGCACCAGTTTTATACGCCCTCCCGTGACGAGGCGCATAGCATCAATCAGACCGGGCTGCAACGGATTGGCGGTGGCAATACATAAGGTACTGTTTTCCTCAGAAACCGGCATGATGTTGTATTGAAAAACAGCCTTGGGCGGAACTTTGGCAAGCAGTTCAGGCGCAATTTCAGCTTTGGTAAGACGCATGAACGGTAACGCCATAACGTCCGCCAGCTTTTCGAGAAAAACCTCTTCTTTGACGCCGGTTTTTTCAATGACAGTATCCGTAAAGCCCGCGTCTGCACCGGCTACAGCGGGCAGGATATCTTGCACCTGTTCCGGTGTAAAAAGTCCGGTCCGTTGCAATAGATCCGCTAATTGTCCGTTTTTCATCTCACAATTCCGACCTTTGAGGTGCGGATGAATTTAATCAGATGCTGTACTTCCGGAGTGGAAGGCAGCTCCTTTTCCATTTTCTCAAGCGCTTCGGCAATCGGAAGCTTCTGGCGGTACAAAATACGATAGGCTTCTTTGATGGCATCGCGCGATCCCTCAGGAACACCCCGGCGTTCCATGCCGATTTTGTTGAAGCCGCGAATCTGGATGTCGAGTCCGTCAGCAATCATGTACGGCGGAACATCTTTGGTCGCTTTGGTATAAGCGCCCAGAAAAGCCATCGTACCGATCCGGCGAAACTGAACCGCACCGCAGAGGCCTTCGATGATCGCGAAATCTTCAATCATGACGTCGCCGGCAAGCTGGGTGCCGTTGGCGATGATGACACCATTGCCAATCTTGCAGGCGTGAGCCACATGGCTGTAGGCCATCAGCAAACAACCGGAACCGACTTCAGTCATTTCGCCGTCATGCGTACCGGCATTGATGGTGACACATTCGCGGATGACCGTTTTATCGCCGACGATTACGCCGGGCGCGCCGCCTTTGAACTTGAGATCCTGTGTCGAGCCTCCGACACGGGCAAAGGGATGTATGATGCATCCGGCCCCGATCGTGGTGTTTCCATCCACCACGGCATGCGCCATCAGTTCGGTGCCGCCACCGATTTTTACGCCAGAACCAACAATGCTGTACGGCCCCAGTCTGACACCCGCGCCAAGCACGGCGCCTTCGCCGACAATTGCTGTAGGATGAATATTACTCATGGTTGATTACCCTGCGGAGCTGAACATCAGGTCGGCTTCGGAAACCAGTTTGTCTTCAACGAAGGCTTTGGCATGTACTTTGGAAAGACGCGGCTTGGCGTTGACGATATCAATTTCCATGCGGAGCTGGTCACCCGGAACAACCGGACGGCGGAAACGGGCATTATCAATAGCCGCAAAGAAAGAAATTTTGCCTTCACCGCCGAACATTTTGTTGAGCAGAATGCCGGCGACCTGCGCCATGGCTTCCATCTGCAGGACACCGGGCATGACCGGCTTACCGGGGAAATGCCCCTGAAAAAACAATTCGTTGAAGGTTAAATTTTTAATGCCGACAATCCGTTTGCCGTCTTCGATCTCAATAATGCGGTCAACGAGCATAAAAGGATAGCGGTGCGGCAGGATGTTCAGAATTTCACTGGCTTCAATTACGGACATTCAATCTCCTTCGTTTAAATGGGTTCAGGACGGCGATTATCTTTAAAACCGGGGTTCTGTTCAACGCTTAAACTGAGCTCGTTTTATTCAACGTATCCAGAGCGGGACAGCCTTCGGCGACGCGCCAGCCATGAGGAAAGTCGCGACACTGGGCAGGACGCGCCTCGTAGAGTGTGCAACGCCCATTTTTAAGAAGCACACAACTCCCGTCTGGGGCATCGGCCAGACTCAGTTGGCGGCGGTTGGCGGCCAGTATGGTATAGCGTGTGATGAACGTCTCTTCCGAAAGTCCCGCCGCGGCGGCCAAACGGGAAATATCCTCTTCTGCGAGCAGGACGTGGCCGGACCATCGGCAGCAGGTGCCGCATTGCTGACATTTAAATGAATGTTCCGCTGAATTCATGGCCCATTGTTTCCCGAATGTTATTTAGAGGTGATTGGATTGACATAAAACCCTTTAAATATGAATATGCCGCCCTTGTCCGCCGAAAAGGTCGCGCGGCATGGGAATCAACAACACAGAGGGAGAATTCTGAACATGACCACGCTCGTCAAGAAAACAAAAATTACCGGTCTCTTCGCAACGATCGCTGTACTGGCTGTGTTCACCGCCGGATGCTCGAAAGAAAAACCTGAAGAAACAGTTCAAACTGCGCCGGAGACCGAAACCATTGATCTGGCACAGCAGATGACTCCGGATCTGTTCGAGCAGCCGCTCCAACCCAATCCGCTGGCGCTCGAAGCCACAGATGTGGTCGTGACCGTTGATGGCGAAGACATTACTCACGGCGAAATTATGCAGGGTGTGCAGATGAATCTCATGCAGATGAGCCGCCGTGTTCCGCCGCAACAGCTCTCCCAAATGACCGGGCAGATCTATCAGAACGTGACGGATACGCTGATTGCTAACATTCTACTCACCAAAGCGGCTGAAAAATCCAGCCTGACCGTCAACGATGACGAACTGAACAAAGAAATTGAAACGATTGAAGCCAATGCGCCGGAAGGCAGTTCGCTTACCAACGCACTGGCTGAAAACAACATCGATTTCTCCGATTGGAAAACGGATCTGCGCAAGCAGCTGCTGGTTCGTAAATTGGTCGAAGAAAAAACCGCAGACATTCAAGAAAGCACACCCGCCGAGGTCGTCAAATTCTATGAAGAAAATGTGGATTCCTTCAAAGTACCTGAAAGCGTAACCGCCAGCCACATCCTGCTGGCTTTCACACCCGAAGACACTGACGCCACCAAGGCACAGAAAAAGAAAGATATCGAGAAAATCCGCGCCGACATCCTCGCTGGCGGCGACTTTGCAGTAATTGCATCCGAGGTTTCTGACTGTCCCAGCAAAAAACAGGGTGGTTCTCTCGGCACCTTCACCCGCGGACAGATGGTTCCGGAATTCGAAACAGCAGCCTTTTCCCAAAAAATCGGAGAAGTTGGCGATGTAATTGAAACCCAGTTCGGCTATCACATCATTAAAGTCACCGACTATACGCCGGCAGGAGTCCGTCCGCTGGCTGAGGTGAAAGACCAGCTTCAGCAATACCTGACCGGCAAGAAAAAGCAGGAAGCTTTGCTGGCCTACATCGATGAGCTGAAGGCCAAAGCAACCATCGAGACCCATACACCGGATTTTGACTCTGCCTCTAAAACGCCCGCTGTTGAATAAACTATCTGCGTTCAAATAAAAAAGCGTTCCTGCAGGGGAACGCTTTTTTTATGCCGTCGTCCATAACTTCTAAAGAAACAAAGATATGGTGCGCTCGAGAGGACTCGAACCTCCACACCTTGCGGCACAAGAACCTGAATCTTGCGTGTCTACCAATTTCACCACGAGCGCATTTTCTGCAAAAACAGAGCGCGTATTAAACAGGAACTTCCGACAAAGTCAACGGTTTCAAAAACGATTTTCTTTACCCCTTGCCACCCTCAAGCTTGCACCCTATACTCTGGCTCGTGCTGTAGGTGGTTTACACACGGAAAGGAGGTGGGTGAGGTATGCAGAATATTGATGAAAAACAGTGGAAGTCGCTAAAGCAAAAGCTCTCCCGCTCCAAGCAGATCGTATCTCCAGCCATGGGTGAACCTGAAAAAGAATACGTCCAATCCCGAGGAATCGACATTCTCCGGCTCCACGCCACAGACTTCGTTAATAAGCGGCTCGCCCCGGCCGATCCCAAAAACGACGGTCGCCAAACACCTCTCAAAGGACACCCCGTATTTATTGCCCAGCACGCCACCGGCACCAGCGATCGGATCAAACTGGAAAAATTTCACGGCATCAAAGCCGGCATTGATCTCACTGAAAAGGAAGTTGCCTATATTGTAAGCGTCATTCTCCGCTGGATTCAGGAACAAATCGGAGAACCGATCTGATTTTTTCCCAAGGTTTGGAAAAAACTTCTTTCCCCTGCCCTTCCCGCCGATTACATTTTCCCGAACCTTGGAAAACCCATTTGCATATGGAACCTCAAATCACAGCCCGTCCCGACCACACCATCAGCCGCAAACAAATCAGCGCTTCCGCTCTTAAAGTACTCTACGGTCTCAAAGACGCCGGCTACACCGCCTATCTGGCTGGCGGCGGCGTACGCGACCTGCTGCTCGGCCGCGATCCAAAAGATTTCGACGTCGCCACCAATGCCACGCCCGAAGACGTCCGGAAAGTATTCCGCAACTGCCGTTTGATCGGACGCCGCTTCCGGCTCGCCCACGTTTACTTTCATAA